>CAZTPB010000091.1:0-8113 GCA_964614555.1 uncultured Bacteroides sp. | reverse complement strand
AACTTCCGCCTCCCAGTTCCAAGGCTCGTGAAGTAATCTCTGCTTTCAGCTGATAAGGCAAACTGCTGTGTTGGTGTTCTTTTGTAAAAAAGATGTCTATCGAGGCCTGATAAGGGCTTGATATACGCGTCTGGAATTGGGATATAGAGCGGCTCCGCAGATAATTCTGCAAAAATTCTTCCATCTGCAGCACTAATGTGTTCATCTGTTCTAATGTACTTCCGTTAGGCAGAGTGGCATTGACATGCAACACGGTTTCATGTTCATCATTGAAATAGCTGCCATTATATACCTTTTCCACAAAGAGTCTCCATGTCCCTCCCAAAGCGGTATTTACGATGGGACGTATCTTTTCTTTGTAATAGTCACTTCCCAAAGTCTCGTTGTACCAGCCATGCCATCCCTCATCATCCTCCAACTTTTCGGGTAGCAGGAATACAGGCAGGCCGAAAGCAAGTACAAGCAGTATGCAAGCCGCTACCCGATGGCGACAGACAAAATGAAGGACTCTTCCATACCCATGTGTGAAATGGATGATGAATCTGTCCCATCTTCCAATTCTCAATTTTTCATTTTTAGTTTCCCTAATCATTCCCAATTTGTCCATCAACGAAGGCACAAAAAAGAGTGCCGTAAATAATGAAATTGCCAGATTGATAATGACCACTGCCGCAAAGTCCTCCAAGTTGGCCCGTAGTCTGTCATCTAAAAACAGTACCACTCCTAAGGCACAGATGGTGGTCAGGGTAGCGGTCAAAATGGAGAGATAAGCTTTCAGATTATGCCGGTGTAGCAGGTGGTCAGCCATCACGATGGTGTTATCGACAATCAGATTAAGCGATATGGTGATGCCTGCCAATGTGTAAAGTTGTATCTCTATCCCTAAAACATAATAGGCTACTACAGCCATTAACAGATTTACTGTCAGGCTCATTGTCACCATCGCCATATATTTCCACCGTCGGGTCAGCAACAAGACAAAGAGCAACAGTATCAGTACCGTCAGTCCGCTTCTGTAGTAGATTTTGTCCAATTCTTCTCCGATATATTCTGTAGCATCATAACTGATGTGTACCTCATATCCTGCAGGCAGAGCCTTTTTTAACTCCTCTATGGCTGCTTTTACCTCTTTGCCGAGAGTCAGTTGATTGGCCGTTTCTTCAGCTGTGACAGACAGGTAGATTGAATTCAGTCCGTTGATTCGGTAATGGCTTTGTGGCGGAGCTTCGGTATGCCCAATTTTCACCAGCTCACTCAAGTGAATAATCCGCCCATCGCGGTTTCTTACGACAATGTCCTCATTGAGGGAGAAAGCCTCATCAGACTTTTGGATAGAGTTTGATTGAATTTTTATATCTCCCACATATTCAGTTTGGAAATGACCGCTGATGGCACTCTGAATGTCACCGGGCGTCAGTCCGATTGCTTCCAGTTGGTGCGGGTCATATTCCAACTTCCATTCCATGGGGGTAGCTCCGTTTACGCTCACCTGACAGATTCCTTTGATACGTGCCAAAACCGGTCGGATGAACTCTTCTGCATATTGTTGTATCAAGGCGGGGGTATCTGTAGCGTTCAATGTGTAAGTCAGAAAAGGACGCAACGCATTGTCCCCCGGACTGTTCACTCTCACTTGTGGATATGAAGTCCCTTCGGGCAGTTCCGGCCAAACTTGTCTCACGATGGTTGATGCCTCGAAACGTACAGCCTCAATATTGGTGTGTTTGTCCAGATTCACTGAGATACTTCCACTTCCGTTACGTGAGCGGCTGCTGATGCTTCTCACCCCTTTCATGCGGGCCAGCATAGCTTCCAATTTTGATGTCACCTCCATCTCTACCACTCGTGCAGAACTGTTTGGCAGATTAAAACTGATTGTCAGTGAAGGGTTCACACGTGACGGATGCAATCTTACCGGAAGTAGAGGTAGCAGTGCTACGCCTATCAGTGCCATGCACAGGAATCCTACTATCAGCGTGAACGACGATGTCCGGACTGTCTTCTTCATGCCTTGCTTATTTAAGGGAGGTTCTATAAATTAGTTTCTTCGTTTATTCGAGGTGGTTCTCTGCTTGGACGCTTTGCTTGTCTTTTTGGTCTTTTTCTCCTTATCTCCTTGATACGTAGCCCGCTACGCATCTTCGTAGATAAGAAGGAAAATCCTCAAAAATCCGAAGCAAATCATCGCAAGCTAATTTATAGAACCTCCCTTAATTGTCTGCTGTTTATCGAAGTCAAACAACGTCAGCCTACGGATTTTGTAATAACTCAGCCAATAATTCTTCAAGGCGGCTATGTAGTTCTTTTGTGCTGCATCTTTGCGGCTTAGTGCTAAGGACAAGCTGTTAATGTCCGATTGGCCGATAATGAATCTTGCCCGTGTCTCTTCATAAGCCGATTCTGCCAGCCCGCGTGCTTCTTCTGCACTTTCGATGATTCCTCCTTGCACATTGAAGTCATTCACCGTCATGATGACCTCTTCTTCAATGCTCTGTTCTGTCTGTCTGGCAGAGGTCTCCACCACATTCAGGTTATTTTTGGCCATATTGTATTTCCCTTTTCTCACTCCCCAATCGATCAATGGAATAGAAATGCTCACCGACACCATATCTTGTTGGAGCAGGTTGTGCCACACATCGTCGAAGCGGTCTGCCACTTGGTTGAATCCGACACTTGCATTCACACTCACGTTGAAGAAACTCTCTTTTTTTGTACGATCCACAGTACGCCTGTTTTCCAGAATATTCTGTTTGAGGGTGAGGAATTGGGGATTGTTGTTCCGGGCCTGTTCCAAAGCATCATCTGCAGCAATAATTTCAAATGTGGGTCGTTCTGGCAGAGTAATTTGTATGTTGCGCCCCTCATCAATGTTCAGGAATGATGCCAGCTGGAACATGGCTCTTTTCAACGTGATTTCACTGTTGCGTAGTGTGTTGCGTGCATTCACCACATCAAGTTCCAAGGTCAACAGGTCTGCTTTTGAGATAGCGGCAATCTTATGTCTTTCTCGTCCGATGGCACAAAGGGTGTCGCACGATGCCAGATTTTTGACAGCCAGGTCATACTCGGCCTGTGCCTGTGCCAGCGAAAAGAAATATCCGATGGTTTCTTCCGATACCTGCACCATATTGTAGGTCAGTTCTTTTTGCTTTCTTTCAAATTTTAGCGGTTCTATCAGTTTATCCCATTTGAAGGCGTTATACCCCACCAGACTTTGTGAATATCCGATGCGGAAAGGCACTGAAGAGAATTGCGTGTAGGTATCAACTCCAAAATAGCGCAGATAGTCGAGGTTGGCATCCACATAGAGGGTTCCTCCTGTCCAGTCCACATTTTGTTTGATAGAGAGTCCTCCCGAAGCGTAATAGACCTGTTGGCTACGATAGACATCGCGGTCGGTTTCCGAGTCATAGCGTTGCACGATGCGCCGGTTGTATTGTGCCGGTGTCAGGTTTAGGGTCAGACTGGGCAACCGTTCCGCCTTGAATGCCCGGTATTCCCAGTATCCGGAGAGGTACGAACTCTCGGCTTTGATGGCAGACAGCGAACTTTCCGCAGCAGTGGTTATCACATCGTCCAACGTCAGACGCAGTTCTTGGGCATGCACAGATGTCCATGACAAGATTATTGTGCACAACCATGTAATGTTTGTATGTCTCATATACCTTATTATATTATCATATTCAGAGGGTACAGTCTTTACCCTTATAGATCAGCCAATAGATCAGCGGTATCACAAACAGGCTTACCAATGTCCCGACACTCATGGTTGCAATCATGGCAACAGAGAGGGGTTTCTGCAATTCCGAACCGAAATCGTTGGTGAACAGCAATGGAACCATTGCCAATATGGTTGTCAGTGAGGTCATGACAATGGAGCGTAGTCTGCGGATTCCGGCCGTATGTATGGCTTCCATCAAGGGTTTCCCTTCTTGACGCAATACATTAATCATGTCCAATTTCAGAATTGAGTCGTTGATGATGATGCCGCAACTCACCACGATACCGATAGCACTCATCAGATTCAGGCTTACCCCACAGACCGCCATTACGACCAAGGCAAATCCAAGGTCTATGGGAATCTCCGCCAGGACAATCAGCGGTTGCAGAAAACTCTCGAACTGTGCAGTCAGTATGAAATACATAAGCAGCAGTGAGATGACGAGTACTACTACCAGTTCATCCATCATCCGATGGCTGGAAAAGAACGCCCCCGAAAATCCTGGTTCCCAAGAAAGATCTTCATTAAACAGTTTCTTTGCCTTCTCCACAATGACATTTGCCTGTTCTGTTTCAGCATATGTCAGAGGTACATATTCTCCCGCCATACCGGCAGTGATGGTCTTCAAGTCTTGAGCGGGAAAGGTCGTAATGAAACTTTTTAGCGGAACTTTTTGTTTTTCACCACGTACAGCAGGAGACACATCAACCAACGTCTGTGTCAATATCTCGTCTAACGTCTGCTCCTGCCCGCTGATGCTGATGGGCAAATAGTTCTGAAACGAGCGCAGAGTAGTCACCTTATTCTCCCGTAGAGCCGTTTTCAGAGAGCGTATGACAACATCATACCCCACCCCGTAGAGCAACAGCCTTTCACGGTCAATGGCCAATCCTATCTGCTCTTGCACGGCCAGTCCTTCTGATGGTTCGTTCACCATCCCATCGACAGCCTGTTGCAGGGTTTTCAACCGGTCAGTCTCTTGCAGCCGTGCCTTGTCCTTATTGTAGAGTTCCACCACCAGTTCCGGTTCATTGGTGTCAAACACCTTTTCAAATACATTTTCCGGGGCATAAAATCTCACTGTAGCCAGTGGATAGTGCACTGCCATCCACTCACTGATGGCTGTTTGCAGCTTGTCTGGTTCTTCAGGAGTGTTTGTACGCAGATAGAGGTCCGTTTCTGTCCCCGAAGTCTGTTCCCTTTCCAACAGGTATTGCCGGGTACCGATGTGTGCATTGCTTTCTGCCGTATAGGGTTTGCACACCTGTTCCAGTTCTTCCGTCCTTCGTCGGTTATCATCCAAATGTATGTTCTCGTTCCAGTCGATGCGCACCGCCAGTTCTGTGCGGCTTGTCTCCGGCATTCGTTCTTTAGGAAGCAGATAAAACATCGCCACACAGAGTGGGATAGAGAGAGATATCAGACCGATTGTCAACCTTTTGTGGCGGAATATCCAGCCGATACCCTGATCGTAGAAGGCGGACAATTTAATGAGTTGGCGGATTGATGAGGATTCTGTGCTGCATTTCTTTGTCAACTTCCCAATGCCTATTTTGCTGACTTGTTTATAAAGCACCGGCAACAGTACGATACCGGTGATATACGAGGCAGCCAGTCCCACAGTGACGGCGAAAGCCTCATCCATAAAAATGGCACCGGCTATGCCACTGATAAAGACCAACGGGACAAACACGGCAATGGTTGTCAACGACGAACTCAGCATGGGGGTAATCACCTCTTCTGTGCCCAGTCGGCAGGCTTCATCTACGGCACATCCTTTGTCCTCGTATTGGGTGATGTTTTCCGTCACGATGATGGCATTGTCTATCATCATGCCTTGTGCAAGTATCAGTCCTGACAGTGAAATGATGTTCAGTGACTTGTCGAAGAGATAGAAAAAGATAAAGCTGATGACCAGCGACACCACCATACATATCCCTATGACCAGTGGTGAGCGCACTCCTCCCATGAAGAGCGATGCCACCACCAGGATGAGCAGAAATCCCAAAGTCAGGTTTTGTTGCAGGTTCGTCAGTGTATAGTCCAGCAACTCTGTCTGGTTGCGGGTGATGTCGAAGCGGACGTGTGGATTACTTCTCTCCAGTGAGCGTACAGTGTTTGTCAGTGCCGTCTTCATGCGGTCCATATTTTCGTCGGCCTGTTTGATGATGGCCAGACTCACGGCACGCTTTCCATTGTATGTCACCATGCCCGTCTCTTCAGTGGGTGTCAGTTGCACCTCTGCCAACTCTTCCAATCGGAAGATTCGTCCTTCATGCCGCAGTGGTATGCGTTTCACGTCCTCCACTGTGCGTACCACCGTAGAGAAACGGATGTTGTATTCATAATACCCGTCACGCACAGTCATGCTTCCCGGTTCCACATTGTTGCTGTTCAAGGCACTCTCTATGGCTGCAACCCCGATGCCCAATGCCTCCATTTTATTCAAGTCAGGCACTATCTGCACCTGTTGGTGTGCCAGTCCCGATATATCCACCATCGCCACTTCCTGCAGTTGTTCGATGCGTCGGCGCACCACATTCTCAGCAAAATCAGAGAGTGTGAGGAAAGAGTTGTCCGCCTCTTCTTGGGAAAGGTCGGGATAAGAGCTGTTTTTCTCCGTCAGATTCAGATACATCACCGGAATGTCTGTTGCACTCGCCTTTATCACTCGGGGGCGTTGGGTTGTGCGTGGCAGGTGGCTCATGGCGGCATCCGTTTTTTCATTCACTTCGATAAAAGCCAAATCCGTGTTGGTACCATACTCAAAGCGCAGTCGGATGAGTCCGATGCCGTCACGTGTCTCACTCCGCAGATCTTCCAATCGTTCCACTTGCATCAGCTGCGCCCTGAGTGTACGCATCACCGTATTTTCCAGTTCGCGTGCCGATGTGTTCTCTCCCGCCACTTGCACGGTTATTTCTGGTATGGCGATGTCAGGCAACAGAGAGATGGGTAGCGACATGTAGGTCACCACCCCCACAATCACGCAAGCTGTGAATGCCATAAATACGGCAATGGGACGCTGTAGCAGAAATTTTATCATAGTTCACTGTCATGTGCCAGATTCAGGTTTCCTTTCACTATCACAGTGTCTCCCGCAGCCAGTCCTTCATACTCCTTGCTGCGTGAGGCCACGGTACACGAGTCGCTGTTTTCTGCCAGCACTTGCACGTAGTTCCATTGGGTCTTGCCGTTTGTCAGGGTAAACACCACAGGTTTTCCTGAGCGCATCACCACGGCACTTTTAGGGATTACCAGGCTTTCCTTCATGGGTCTTCCCAGCGTCACTTTCACGTTCATGCCCTCTATCAGCCGTCCGTTGTTTGCCACACGTGCTTTCACCCTCACCATACCGTTGCTTTCCACATAGGGATTTATCTCCGTCACCACTCCCCATACCCGTGCTTGCGGGTCGCTTTCAGCAAAGGGGATGACGCTTACCCGATAGCCGGTCTTCACCATAGGCAGTTCACTTTCCAGCACGGTGAAGTTCACTTCGGGCTGTGCGTCATCTATCACTAGACAGAAGGCTTCGCCTGTCGAAGCCGGATTATCAGCCTTGGCAGTCAGGTTGGCAACGGTTCCACTGAAGGGGGCAGTCAGTGTTGCCTGTTCCAGCTCTTTGGCAGCCAGTTCGTATGCTATCAATGCTTTGTTGTAGCCACTCTTTACACAGGCCAAGTGAAACTCTTCGGTGGACAAGGCTTTGGAGGTTGACGGATTGGCGAGAGATTCATCCCTTGTCCGCTTGTCCGCTTTTTCCTCGTCAACGAATGAATTTATCTCCTCCAACGTATATCCCCTTCCGATAAGCACATCCTGCAAGTTCAGTCTGCTTTGTTCCAGATTGTCTTTTGCCTGTGCTGCCGACCGTTCGAGGCGGAACTTGTCAAGCTCTGCCTGTTTCTGTCCGGCTTGCACCCGGTCACCATTCTTCACCCACACATGTGCAATGCGTTCTGCCGTCTTGAACCGCACTTCGGCTGAACGTTTGGCTTTCACCTTGCCATTGCCGGCCAACTCCTGATAGAATGTCTTTCCTTTCAATACATAGGTCTCGATAGGCTCCCGTTTCATAGCAGTCGTGAGGGAGTCTGGTACGGAATCTTGCTTGACTTCATTGCTCGGGGGAGAGGAGTGGCAGGAAGAGAGAAAATATATAGCAATCATAATTGCGTGTTTTAAAAAGGATCTCGTATCTGAGATTTTACTTTTTGCCTGTAGATGTTGTTCCATTCCTATGCTGTTGTTTTATCGATTACTTTTTCCATCCGTTTTCCGCTTGTTTCTTTTAATGGGGTGAATGTTTGCCCAATTCAATTTTATTTCTTACCTTTGCACCGTTTTTATAACCTCCTTTCTTTTTTTGAGAGGAGTGAGTGTGTGGAT
>CAZTPB010000090.1:0-8168 GCA_964614555.1 uncultured Bacteroides sp. | reverse complement strand
CCCTTCATTGTCTCCACGGCCGGATACGGCATCCTGTGGGACAGCTATTCGATGGGACGCCTGGGAGACCCGCGCGACTATGCCCAACTGCACCGTGCCTTCACCTTATATGACAAAGAGGGGGAAAAGGGAGGACTGACAGGAACCTATACCCATCGCGACCGCCCCACTCCACTGGTGCGCACGGAGGATTCGCTCTACTTTGAAAACCTCAAGACCATCCGCAACCTGCCGGAAGGCTTCCCCCTCAATGGGGCACAGGTGGTGTATGAAGGGGAACTGGAACCACACGAGACGGGGGTGTACGACTTCCTGCTCTACTATGCGGGCTATGTGAGTGTCTATGCCGACGACTCATTGGTGGTGGCCGAACGGTGGCGTACGGCATGGAATCCGAACAGCCATAAGTTTGCCCTGGCCATGACCCGGGGGAAACGCATCCGCTTGCGTATAGAATGGCGGCCCGACGGCGGTGAGTCGTATTGCGGGCTCAGGGTGCATACACCGCGTAGCGGGGAAGAACGGAAACGGCTGACCATCTGGAACGAGATGGAGCCGCAAATCAACTACTACTACATTGCCGGAGAGACGATGGACGAGGTCATCAGCGGATACCGGAAGCTCACCGGAAAGGCTCCCATAATGCCCCGCTGGGCTATGGGATACTGGCAGAGCCGCGAACGGTACAAGACACAACAGGAGGTGTTGGAGACACTGCGTGAGTTCCGCCAACGACACCTGCCCATCGACAACATTGTGCAGGACTGGAGCTATTGGCCGGAAGATGCCTGGGGAAGCCATGAGTTTGACCTCAAGCGTTTTCCGGATCCCAAGGGAATGGTGGACAGCATCCATGCCAACCATGCACGGCTGATGATTTCCGTATGGCCGAAATTCTATGCCTCTACCGCACACTACAAGGAGTTTGACCGGCAAGGATGGATGTACCGTCAGGCTGTGGAGGACAGCATCCGCGACTGGATCGGTCCCGGATACATCGGCTCGTTCTACGACGCCTATTCATACGGGGCACGCCGCCTGTTCTGGAGCCAGCTGCGCGACCACCTCTATCCCTTGGGCATCGATGCCTGGTGGATGGATGCCAGCGAGCCGAACGTGCGCGACTGCACCGACATGGACTACCGCAAGGCTCTCTGCGGCCCTACAGCCCTTGGCCCTTCGGCGCAATACTTCAACGCCTATGCGCTGATGAACGCACACGCCATCTACACAGGACTGCGCGAAGAGGCTCCCGACCGCCGTGTGTTCCAACTGACCCGTTCGGGGTTTGCCGGGCTGCAGCGTTATGCTACGGCCACATGGAGCGGAGACATCGCCTCGCGGTGGGAAGACCTGAAGGCACAGGTCCCTGCAGGCATCAACTTCTCGCTCAGCGGCATTCCTTTCTGGACGATGGACATCGGCGGATTCTGTGTGGAAAACCGCTATGTGAAAGCCTACAAGGAGTATCTGAAAAAGGGAAAGGAGAGCCGCGACCTCGATGAATGGCGCGAACTGAACACGCGGTGGTTCCAGTTCGGAGCCTTCACCCCACTCTTCCGTTCGCACGGGCAATATCCTTATCGCGAGCCGTGGCACATCGCGCCTGACAACCATCCTGCCTACCGTTCGACGGCCTACTACCTGGACCTCCGCTACCGGCTGATGCCCTATCTCTACAGCCTGGCAGGAGCGGCGCATTTCGATGACTACACCCTGATGCGTGCCCTGGCTATGGACTTCGGGAAGGACAAAGCCGTTCATGACATTGGTGACCAGTATATGCTCGGTCCCTCGCTGATGGTGTGTCCCGTCTATACGTATGGGGCACGCAGCCGCCGGGTCTATCTGCCCAAGGTGCGCGGATGGTATGACTTCTACACCGGCCGGCACCTCGCCGGCGGGCAGACCGTCGAGGCGGAAGCACCTTATGAACGCATCCCCCTCTTTGTGCCCGAGGGAAGCATCATCGTCAGCGGAAAACCGATGCAATATGCCGGCGAATCTCCTGCTGACACGCTGACCGTGCATATCTATCAGGGGGCTGATGCAGCTTTCACCTACTACGAAGACAATGGGGAGACGTATGCATACGAGCGTGGTGAGTGCCTGCACATCCCGTTCGTGTATGACGAAAAGAGACACAGGCTCACCATCGGCGGGCAGCAGGGCGATTATCCCGAAGCACTCGAAGAACGGGTCTTACGCATAGTGACGACATCGGCCGATGCTGCGGAGCGTGTGGTGAAGACAATCAGATACAAAGGGAAAAAGGCGGACTGCAAGATTGGGGGATAGTGGAGAGAAAAGAGTGAAGGGGGCTGTGTCAAAAATAAATGGCATCATTCTGACACGCCCCCTAAATCTTATCTTGCCTGTCCGCTGATGATGTCGAGCAGCTCGTTGGTGATAGCCTGTTGGCGTCCCTTGTTGTAGGCAAGGTTCAGCTCCTGCAGGATAGATTCGCCGTTGTCCGTAGCCTGTTGCATGGCAAATGTGCGTGCGGCATGTTCGGCAGCCGATGAGTCGAGCAGTATGGAGAAAATCTGTATGGCGAGCGCCTTGGGAACGAGCATGGCCGAAAGGCGGCCGATGGCCGGCTCGATGAGGTAGTCGGTGATTTCCTCTTGCGGGTCGCGGTCAGTGGTCTTTACTTCTACAGGCAGGAATGTCTCGCGCATGAGCACCTGCACGGCCATGTTCTTGTAGTGGGTGTAGAGCAGCTCGATGCGGTCAACCTCGCCGTCCAAGTACATCTGCATCAGGCGTTCGGCCAATCCGGCGGCCTCGTTGTAGCGGGGCTTTTCGCCGATGAGAGCAAAGTCATCCACGATGCGGCACATGTCCGACGATGCGAATGCCTGCACCATTTTCCGTCCGATGGGGAAGAGGGTCAGGTTGTCTTTGCCCAATGCGGCATACTCCTTCAGGGTATTTTCCGCCAGGCGGATGGCATTGGAGTTGAAGCCTCCGCACAGACTGGTGCTGCTGGAGATGGCTACCACGGCCACACGCTTTACCGGCCGCTCGCCGATGAAGGGCGAAGAGAGACCCTGCTCGCTATGATTGAGCAGGTGGTTGATGATGCCGGTGAGATTTTCGCTATAGGGAAGCATCCCCTCGATAGCCCCCTGTGCCCGGTGGAGTTTGGCAGAGGCCACCAGCTTCATGGCAGAGGTAATCTTCAGTGTGTTCTTGACTGAATTGATGCGGACTTTGATTTCTTTTAGTGAGGCCACGGGTTGAATTGATAATTAAGGAAGGTTCTATAAATTAGTTTTTTTGTTTATTCGGGGTGGTTCTCTGCTTGGACGCTTTGCTTGTCTTTTTGGTCTTTTCCTTCTTATCTCCTTGATACGTAGCCCGCTACGCATCTTCGTAGATAAGAAGGAAAATCCTCAAAAATCCGAAGCAAATCCTCGCAAGCTAATTTATAGAACCTCCCTTAAAAATTAGAAGAACAAATCGCGGTGACTTATATCACTATCCCTTTTGCCACCTGTTCGATGATGGCCGTCACCTCGTCGTTGATGACTCCTGAAGCCAGCACATCGAGCACATCGGCCTGATGCCGGGTGCGGAGTGTGTCGAGGAAGAGTGTCTGGAAGTCGCGCACCCGTTCCACCGGGATGTGTGCCATCAGTCCCTTTGTGCCACAATAGAGGATGGCCACCTGTTCACTTACAGGCATGGGGCTGTATTGCGGCTGGATGAGCAGCTGGTTGTTCTTCCTTCCGCGGTCGATGGTCTGTGCCGTCACGGGATCCATGTCGCTGCTGAACTTCGAGAAGGCTTCCAGTTCGCGGTATTGGGCCTGATCTATCTTCAGTGTGCCGGCCACCTTCTTCATCGGCTTTATCTGTGCGCTGCCTCCCACACGGGATACGGAGATACCCACATTGATGGCCGGACGGAAACCTTGGTTGAAGAGGCTTGTCTCGAGGAAAATCTGTCCGTCGGTGATGGAGATGACGTTTGTGGGGATGTAGGCCGACACGTCGCCTGCCTGTGTCTCAATGATGGGCAGGGCCGTGAGCGAGCCGCCTCCCTTGACGATGCCCCGGAGGCTTTCGGGAAGGTCGTTCATGCGTTCGGCCACCTCTTGCTGGCGGATAATCTTGGCGGCACGCTCGAGCAGGCGGCTGTGCAGGTAGAAGATGTCGCCCGGATAAGCTTCACGACCGGAGGGACGGCGCAGGATGAGAGATACCTCGCGGTAGGCCACTGCCTGCTTCGAAAGGTCGTCATACACCACCAGGGCGTGGCGTCCTGTGTCGCGGAAGTATTCTCCGATGGCGGCTCCGGCAAAGGGAGCGTAATATTGCATGGCGGCAGGGTCGGAAGCCGTGGCTGCCACGATGACGGTGTAATCCATCGCCCCTTTCTCGCGCAGGATGTTCATGATGTTGGCCACGGTGGAGCCTTTTTGTCCGATGGCCACGTAGATGCAATAGACAGGTTCGCCCTTCTCGTAGTTTTCCCGCTGGTTGATGATGGTGTCAATGGCGATGGCCGTTTTACCGGTCTGTCGGTCGCCGATGATCAGTTCGCGTTGTCCGCGTCCGATAGGAATCATGGAGTCAACGGCCTTCAATCCCGTTTGCAGCGGTTCGTTTACCGGCTGCCTGAAGATGACACCCGGCGACTTTCGCTCGAGCGGCATTTCGTAGAGTTTTCCGTCGATATCCCCTTCTCCGTCGATGGGTTGTCCCAGAGGGTTGATGACACGTCCGAGCATCTTTTCGCCTGCCATGATGCTGGCGATACGTCCGGTACGCTTCACGGTCATTCCCTCTTTAATGAGGTCGGTAGGTCCTAAAAGCACGGCTCCCACATTGTCCTCTTCAAGGTTCATGACGATGGCCATCACGCCGTTCTCAAATTCCAGCAGTTCTTCTGCTTCGGCATTGTTCAGGCCATATATGCGGGCTACACCGTCGCTCACTTGGAGCACGGTGCCCACTTCGTCGAACTTCAGGCTTGTGTCGATGCCTTTGAGCTGTTCGAGAAGCACTTCCGACACTTCGCTGGGTCTTATGCTGTTTTCTGACATGGTTGGATGTACAATTTACAATTTACAAATTACAATTTATCCTTGCAGGCTCCTCCTGTTGAGTTCGCTGAACTGGCGGCGCAGGCGTTGCAGTTGTCCGGCGATGCTGGCATCCATCCGTCGGGAGCCTACCTGCAGGATGAATCCGCCCCCGATGGTGTGATCGACGTTGGTTTCCAACTCCACAGCACCTGTGGTAGAGGCGGCAATCAGGCTGCGTATCCGTTCGCCGGCCTTCTCGGTGAGGGGGATGGCGGTGGTGAGTCTGCCTACATGAATCTGTTTCTGCTTGCGGTAGAAGTCGATGTACGAGTGGGCGATAAGGGGCAGACATGCCTCGCGCCTTTTTTCGAGCACAAGCTTCATGGAGCGGCTGAATACAGCATCTTCTCCCCCACCCGATGCTTCCATGAGCAAGGCAAGTTTGCGCTCTTTTCCCAGCACCGGATTTTCCAGCGTCTTTTGCAGCTCTTTCAACCGTGTGAGGCTGTTTATGAGCCGCTTCATCCGTGCATAGACTTCCTCTTCCGTCCCGTTCTCCTTGGCATAGAGATAGATGGCCTTGGCATAGCGTTTGGAAATGGTTCCCATAAGCGGTTCTCCTTATGCATTATTGTTTTTCTGATTCCTGACCCTTTGCCTTTTCGCTCTGCACTTCGTCTATCAGTCGTCCGATAAGCTCCATTTGCTGGTGCTCTCCGTCCAGCTTGCTGCGCATGATCTTCTCGGCTACGAGCAGCGACAGTCCGGCTGTCTGAAGACGGATTTCCCGCAGCGTGTTCTCTTTCTCTTTTTGAATCTGCAGGCGTGCCTCTTCCAGGATGCGTGCGCTTTCGGCATGAGCCTTTTCGCGTGCCTCATTCACGATGTGGTCGCGGGTGTTGGCGGCATCTTTGAGGATGTTCATCTGTTCGTTGCGGGCTTCCGTGAGGATGCGTTCGCTCTCTTGCTTGATGCTGGCCAGCTTTTCGTTGGCTTCGCGTGCAGCGTTGAGCGATTGGTCGATGTATCGTTTGCGGTCATCTACCATGCGGGTGATGACGGGGAAACCGTATTTCGCCAGCACGAAGAAGACGACTCCGAACGAAAGGAGCATCCAAAACAGCAACCCGCTTTCGGGCATGAATAGTGACATAGTGTTCTCTTCCGGAAAAAGTTAGAAACGGTCAGAAAGAGGCAAGCAGACACACAACGATGGCGAACAGGGCTGCACCTTCGACAAGGGCACCGATGATAATCATGCTTGTACGGATGTCGCCGGCCGCTCCCGGCTGGCGGGCAATGGCGTCCATGGCCGAACTTCCGATTTTACCGATACCGAGACCAGCACCGATGACAGCGAGACCGGCACCGACGGCTGCACCAACTTTTCCCAAACCTACAGCTCCTGCGGCTGCTTGCAATGCTACTAATGACAACATAGTTCTTTATGAATTATAAATTATTAATTATGAATTGTTTTCTTTTTCTGTTTCACTCTTTACTTAATGATGCTGCACCCTCGCCATCCCGATGAACACCGCCGAAAGCATGGTGAAGACGTAGGCTTGGATGAAGGCTACCAGCAACTCCAGAAAGTTCATGAAGATGCTGAAGAGCACCGATACCACCGTCATCGAACTTCCGAGGGCTGCTCCCATATTGTGGGTGACGAAAATGATGCATATCAGTGCCAGAATGACCGAATGGCCTGCCATGATGTTTGCCAGCAGACGGATGGTCAGCGCAAAGGGCTTGGTGAAGATGCCGAAAAGCTCGATGACGGGCATCAGCGGTACGGGGCACTTCATCCACGTGGGCACCTCCGGCCAGAAGATTTCTTTCCAATATTCGCGTGTGCCGGACAGATTGACGGCCAGGAATGTGCAGACTGCCAGAAAGAGGGTGATGGCAATGTTGCCTGTCACGTTCGCTCCTCCGGGAAAGATGGGGACAAGTCCCATCAGATTGCTCAGGAAAATGAAGAAGAAAGCCGTCAGCAAGTAAGGCGCAAAGCGTTCGCTGTCTTTTCCTACACTGGGCTTGATGACACTGTCGTAGATGGACGTGATGAGCATCTCCATCATGCCTACAAAACCGCGGGGGGCTTCATCAGATACTTTCTTGTTTCTGTACCACCGGCTGACTGCCATGATGATGCATACGAGCAATAAGCTGTTGATAATGATGCCTGCAGCAATCTTTGTTAAAGATAAATCTATCGGGCGCACCTCTTCTCCTGTAGGGAGAGTCTCCACTATTTTTCCCGCATGGCTGCCCTCAGTGGCAATGCAGAATCCCTCATAGCTGTTGCCGTGTGCCAACCGTGAGGAGAGGAATGCGTGCCACCCGCTCTTCTGGCTGTACACAATCACGGGCAGCGGGATGGAGACGTGCGTATCACCCACCGTAGTGATGTGCCATTCGTAGGCATCGCCGATGTGGCCGAAGATGAACTCTTTGACATCAAGCTCCTCTTTCTCCTCAGAGGTGGCCGAGGCCGACAGCGGTTGGGGCATCAGCACCATAGCTGTCAGGGTTGCTATCGTCAGCAGGTATTTCCGCAATATATCCTTTATTGTATGCTTCATTGTCTTACCAGTCTCTTTCTGTATCTTTTTCTCGAACGGTCGTCCCGCTCTATCATTTTCTTTATCATCTCTATGCGGCAGAAAAACCACAGTTCATAGCCCATATTCAGGAAATAATAGGTCAGATAGGTGAGCAGGAAGGCTTTTCTGTTTGCCTCGTCAAAGCAGGCATAGAGCAGGATTATCACCAGACTCAGGAAAAACTTCACCCCTTTCTGTACCAGATGGTAGTGCACCGTCCGGTGTGGCATCATCCGCTCGACGAAGATGTAGGTGACTCCGGTGAGGAGGCCGATCAGATAGAACCACACAGGTATCAGCCAAAAAGTCCTGAAGGCGTAGTGTGGTGCACAAACGTGGAAAAACACGGCTCCTGCAGCAGTGCACAATATCATGTAGAGGCTGTAATAGAGGACATATTCCCGCTTGATTCGTCTGATGAGCATTTCTCCTTAATTTTTATTTATTATACCTTATTATATTAAACATTTTTTTTTTAAGGAGTCTTTCCTTTAGGGCTGTCCTCCCTTTTCTCCACACACGCT
>CAZTPB010000089.1:0-8174 GCA_964614555.1 uncultured Bacteroides sp. | reverse complement strand
TCCGTAGCGGCATTGGCATAGTGAGCCAATTTGTCGTGGTCGTGATAGCGGTAGTGGTCGTCGCCGAAGCCGAGGGCCTTGTGCCACTTCAGGCGGGTCTCCTTCCACTGCTTGAACCACTCCAACTCTGAGCCGGGACGAACGAAGAACTGCATCTCCATCTGTTCGAACTCGCGCATACGGAAGATAAACTGGCGGGCCACAATTTCGTTACGGAAGGCCTTACCAATCTGGGCGATACCGAAAGGAATCTTCATACGGCCGGTCTTCTGCACGTTCATATAGTTTACGAAGATACCCTGGGCCGTTTCGGGACGGAGATAGACCTTCATGGCACCGTCGGCTGTCGAACCCATCTCGGTAGAGAACATGAGGTTGAACTGACGCACCTCGGTCCAGTTCTTGGTGCCGCTGATAGGACATACAATTTCCTCGTCGAGGATAATCTGGCGCAGTTCGTTCAGGTCATTGTCGTTCAATGCCTTCTGGAAACGTGCGTGCAGTGCGTCGCGCTTGGCCTGATTCTCCAACACGCGGCCGTTGGTGGCGCGGAACTGGGCCTCGTCGAACGCCTCACCGAAACGCTTGGCAGCTTTGGCCACCTCTTTGTTAATCTTGTCGTCGTACTTGGCCAACTGGTCCTCGATGAGCACGTCGGCGCGGTAGCGTTTCTTTGAGTCGCGGTTGTCAATCAAGGGGTCGTTGAACGCATCCACGTGGCCACTGGCTTTCCAAATGGTGGGGTGCATGAAGATGGCCGAATCGATGCCCACGATGTTCTCGTGAAGCAACACCATGCTCTGCCACCAGTACTGCTTGATGTTGTTTTTCAGTTCCACACCCATCTGGCCGTAGTCATACACGGCGCCCAATCCGTCGTAGATGTCGCTCGACGGAAATACAAAACCGTACTCTTTGCAATGTGAGACGATTTTCTTGAATACATCTTCTTGTGCCATTGTTTTATCTGTTATTACTTGTTATTTTACTTCTAAAATGGGGCTCTCAGGAGGCTTTTTCGCCCCTCTTTTGCCAAATTTGCTGCAAAGTAAGCGATTTTTTTGCAATTAATTCGTACTTTTGCAAGCATACTAATACAGTTTAACTATTTTAGGGTCGAAAAAACATTAACCTGCACCATAAATGAGCGACGAAATCACAGAAAAGGACAAACTCGACGAAGAATTGTCAGCAGACAGCACCGGCGGGGAACATTCGGAGTACAAACCGGCCGATGTGAAGGACGAGAATGTGAAATACCAATTGAGCGGCATGTATCAGAACTGGTTTCTCGATTATGCCTCGTACGTTATACTCGAACGTGCCGTGCCCCATATCAATGACGGCTTCAAGCCCGTACAGCGGCGCATCCTCCACTCCATGAAGCGGCTGGACGACGGACGATACAACAAGGTGGCCAACATCGTGGGCCATACCATGCAGTTCCACCCCCACGGCGATGCCTCCATCGGCGATGCATTGGTACAGTTGGGACAGAAGGAACTCCTGGTGGATTGTCAAGGAAACTGGGGTAATATCCTCACCGGCGACTCGGCGGCTGCTCCCCGATACATCGAAGCACGCCTCTCGAAGTTTGCCCTCGATGTGGTGTTCAACCCCAAGACGACGGAATGGAAACTCTCCTACGACGGGCGGAACAAGGAGCCCATCACCCTGCCGGTGAAGTTCCCCCTGCTCTTGGCTCAGGGGGTGGAAGGCATTGCCGTAGGTCTTTCGTCCAAAATCCTCCCACACAATTTCAACGAACTGTGCGATGCCGCCATTGCCTACCTGCACGACGAGCCTTTCCGGCTCTACCCCGACTTCCTGACGGGAGGCTCCATCGACGTGTCAAAGTACAACGACGGTGAGCGTGGAGGAGCCGTGAAGGTGCGTGCCAAAATCAGCAAACTCGACAACAAGACACTGGTCATCACCGAGATACCCTTCGGGAAGACCACCTCTACCCTTATCGACTCCATCCTGAAGGCTGCCGAGAAGGGCAAGATAAAGATACGCAAGGTCGATGACAACACCTCGGCACAGGTGGAAATCCAGGTGCATCTTGCCCCCGGAGTCTCCAGCGACAAGACATTGGATGCCCTCTATGCTTTCACCGATTGCGAGGTGAGCATATCGCCCAACTGTTGTGTCATCGACGACAACAAGCCCCACTTCCTCACCGTGAGCGACGTGCTGCGCAAATCTGTCGATAACACCTTGGGCCTGCTCCGCAAGGAGTTGGAAATCCGCAAGGGCGAGCTGTTGGAACTGCTCCACTTTGCCTCCTTGGAGAAAATCTTCATCGAAGAGCGTATCTACAAGGACAAGCAATTTGAGCAAGCCCCGACCATGGATGCCGCCTGCGAGCATATCGACAACCGCCTCACCCCCTTCTATCCCAAGCTTATCCGCGAGGTGACCAAGGACGATATTCTCCGCCTGATGGAAATCAAGATGGCCCGCATCCTCCGCTTCAACAAGGACAAGGCCGACGAAGCCATAGCCCGCATGAACGGAGAGGTGGAAGAGATAGACCGCAAACTGGGCAACATGGTGGAAGTGACCAGCGACTGGTACCGTATGCTGAAGGAGAAGTACGGCAAGGAGCATCCGCGCCTTACCGAACTGCGCAACTTCGACACCATCGAGGCTGCCAAGGTGGCCGAAGCCAACGAGAAGCTCTACATCAACCGCGAAGAGGGATTCATCGGCACATCGCTCAAAAAGGATGAGTTTGTGGATAACTGCTCCGACATCGACGACGTTATCCTCTTCTATAAAGATGGCAAGTACAAGATTGTGCGCGTGAGCGAAAAGATGTTCGTGGGCAAGAACGTGCTCCACGTAGGCATCTTCAAGAAGAACGACAAGCGCACCGTCTATAACGTGGTCTATCGCGACGGCAAGGAGGGATTCCACTACATCAAGCGCTTCTCCGTCACTGCCATGACACGTGACAGGGACTACGACGTCACCCAGGGAACCCCCGGCTCACGCATTGCCTACTTCAGTGCCAACCCCAACGGCGAGGCCGAAGTCATCAAGATAACCCTCAAGCCCAATGCACGCATCAAGAAGATTGTCTTTGAAAAGGACTTCAGCGACATCAGCATCAAAGGAAGGCAGTCGATGGGTAACATTCTTACCAAGTTCGAGGTACACCGCATCGGTCTCAAACAACGTGGAGGTTCCACCCTCGGGGGCCGTCAGGTATGGTTCGACTGGGATGTGCAGCGCCTCAACTACGATGGGCGCGGACAATACCTGGGCGAGTTCCATAGCGAAGATATGATACTGGTGATGCTCGAAGGAGGGGACTACTACCTGAGCAACTTCGATGTGAACAACCACTACGAGACCAATATCCGCCTGATAGAGAAGTACGACCCCTCGAAGGTGTGGACCGTGGCACTCTTCGATGCCGACAACAACGGCTACCCCTATCTGAAACGCTTCATGCTCGATGCCACCACCAAACGGCAGAACTATTTGGGCGAAAACAAAGAGAACCGCGAAATTCTCGTCTCCACCCAGTACTATCCGCGTCTGCAGGTCATGTTCGGTGGAGGTGACAGTTTCCGCGAACCGCTGGTCATCGATGCCGAAGAGTTCATTGCCGTCAAGGGATACAAGGCCAAAGGCAAGCGCCTTACCACCTTCGAAGTGGCTGAAATCATAGAACTTGACCCGACCCGTTTCCCCACCGAGGAGGAACTGGCCAAACCCGAACCCGAAGAGGAAGAGCCAGTCAACGAAGACCCTGATGCCGGCAAGAGTGCAGGGGATATACTCGACGAACTGACCGGACAGATGAAACTGTTTGAATGATGAAGAAAGTATTGTCCATCCTATTGTCCGTTTGTCTGACTGGCACACTTTTTGCACAGGAGCATGCAGGACGCCCCATCACCCGCTCCACCATGTACGGAGCGGGTGTGGTGAATCTCTACGACACCTACCTCTCACCGCTGGAATACACCGGTGTGCAGGCGAGGGTGCTGCGCGAGAGCACCCGCATGACACGGTGGCTCGACGGGAACATCTCCCGACAGACGCTCTTTCAAGGACACGTAGGCATCGCACACAATCCGGCTGAGACGGCCGATGAACTCACGGGCATGGTCAACTGGAACTATGCCCTCCACTACAACTTCTCCCTGATGGACGGGCGTCTGCACTTGCTGGCGGGGCCTATGGTGCAGGTACATGGCGGTTTCCTCTACAACACGCGCAACGGCAACAATCCGGCCCAAGCCAAGCTCTATGCCAATCTGGCCGCCTCAGGCATGGCCGTTTACCACATTCCTTGGAAGCGGATGCCCGTCACCCTGCGCTATCAGGTGGATGCACCTCTCCTTGGCCTGATGTTTTCTCCCGAATACGGGCAGTCGTACTACGAAATCTTTTCCCTCGGACATTCTGACGGCACTGTACATTTCACCTCTCTGCACAACCAACCCTCCCTGCGCCATTGGTTGACGGCCGACTTGAGGCTGCGCCCCTTCACCCTCCGCCTCGGCTATATGGCCGATATGCAGCAGTCGCGTGTAGGCGGTCTCCGTACTCACGACTACAGCCATACGTTCATGGTGGGCATAGTGAAACGGCTGCTTCCGGTGAAGTGAAGAGAATTCCTCCCAGGAAGTTCCGGATGTCATGTGGAATGGTCATTTTTTTCCTTCATTCTCTTAAAAATATCAAAACTTAACCTTTTTCGGGAGGTGTTCTTCGTTTGAGCCGAAGAAAGAATGTATCTTTGTCAACCTTTTCGGAGGATTGATTGTATAATAATACATTATTGAATAAAAGTATAACAGAGCAAAGAAATGAACGAAACAAGTCTATTGGTTCAGAAAATCACTGAAGGTATTCAGGAAAAGAAAGGTAAAAATATTGTTGTAGCCGACTTGACGGCCATCCATGATTCCATTTGCAAATATTTCGTAGTATGTCAGGGCAATTCGCCTTCGCAGGTGGCAGCCATCTCCGATTCTGTGCGCGAATATGTCCGCGAGAACCATTGCGGCAAGCCCATCGCAGTGGAGGGACTGGCCAATGCCCAGTGGGTGGCTATGGATTATGCTGATGTGATGGTGCATATCTTCTTGCCGGAGGCACGGCAGTTTTACGACTTGGAACACCTTTGGGCGGATGCCAAACTGACCGCTTTGCCTGATGTCGATTGAAAAACATAAATTGGGATAATATGAACGAAAACAATAGCAGCAACAATGCCCCCAAGGCAAATATGCCGAAGCCCAGGCTCAATTGGCTCTACATCATCATTGTTGTAGCCCTGGTGACGCTCTGGTTCAATCAGGAGGGTGGGGGAAATGCCAAAATCGTGAACTACGACCCTCAGTTCAAGGAGTATATCAGCAAGGGGTATGCAAACAAAGTGGTCATCTATGACGACGGCACATTGGAAATGTTTGTCAATCCCTCTTTTGTCAAAGAGGTTTATGGAGCGGAAGCGGCCAAGCAGGGACCTATGCCCTATGTGACGGTACGTTTCGGATCGATGGAGTCGTTAGAGGACTATCTGGCACAAGAGAAGGCGGACGGGAATTTTAAGGGAGCCATTGAATACGAGGAAAAACGGGACTATTTCTGGTCCATCTTCGGCAGTCTGGCTCCGATGATATTCTTGGTGGCCATCTGGATATTCCTGATGCGCCGGATGAGTGGCGGTTCGGGTATGATGGGAGGTGCAGGAGGCATTTTCAATGTAGGCAAATCGAAGGCACGCCTGGTGGATAAGGACCATGCCAACCGCATCACCTTCAAGGATGTGGCCGGACAACAGGAGGCCAAACGCGAGGTGCAGGAGATTGTGGAGTTTCTCAAGGCACCCCAAAAATATACCGAACTGGGAGGTAAAATACCCAAAGGAGCTCTGCTGGTAGGTCCTCCGGGAACCGGTAAGACCTTGTTGGCCAAGGCGGTTGCAGGTGAGGCTGATGTGCCTTTCTTCTCGTTGTCAGGTTCTGATTTTGTGGAAATGTTTGTGGGTGTCGGTGCATCGCGTGTGCGCGACCTCTTCCGGCAGGCAAAGGAGAAGGCTCCTTGTATCATCTTCATTGATGAGATAGATGCCGTGGGACGGGCACGCAGTCACGGAGCCACTACCGGAGGAAATGACGAACGCGAAAGCACACTCAACCAGCTGCTGACGGAGATGGACGGATTCGGCACCAATAGCGGAGTCATCATTCTGGCCGCTACCAACCGGGCGGACATTCTGGACAAGGCACTGCTCAGAGCCGGACGTTTCGACCGTCAGATTCATGTGGACCTGCCCGACCTGAATGAGCGTAAAGAGGTGTTTGCCGTACATCTGCGTCCGGTGAAGACCGACGAGACGGTGGATATCGACCTGCTGGCAAGACAAACACCGGGATTCTCGGGGGCAGACATCGCCAATGTCTGCAACGAAGCCGCCTTGATAGCTGCCCGCCATAACAAGCAGGCGGTGGGCAAACAGGATTTTCTGGACGCTGTGGACCGCATCATCGGAGGGTTGGAGAAGAAGACCAAGATAATGACGGCGGAAGAGAAGCGTACGATAGCTATGCACGAGGCCGGACATGCCACACTTTCGTGGTTCCTCGAACATGCAAACCCGCTTATCAAAGTGACTATCGTGCCCCGTGGACGTGCGCTTGGAGCTGCCTGGTATCTGCCCGAAGAAAGGCAGATCACAACCAAAGAGCAGATGCTCGATGAGATGTGCGCAATCTTGGGAGGCCGTGCTGCCGAAGAGCTCTTCATCGGCAAAATCTCTACAGGCGCCATGAACGATCTGGAGCGGGTGACCAAACAATCTTACGGCATGGTGGCTTATGCAGGTATGAGCGACCGCTTGCCCAACCTTTGTTATTACAACAACAACGAATACTCCTTCCAGCGTCCTTATAGCGAGAGCACGGCACAGCTTATCGACGAAGAGGTCAAGCGCATGATTGCGGTGCAGTATGCCCGTGCAAAGGATCTGCTCCAGCTGCACAAGGAGGGACATCATCAGTTGGCCGAACTGCTGATGACGCGTGAGGTGATTTTTGCCGAAGATGTGGAACGCATTTTTGGCAAGCGTCCTTGGGCTTCACGCTCGGAAGAGATAATGGCAGCAGAGGAGGCACCGGATGAGAAAGCCGTGCAAGTGGAAGAGGGGGATAGTGATACATTATAAACGGTAAAAATGTTAATGAACTTATGAACAACTTCATCAAACGGACTTTGACTGGCATCATTTTTGTAGCAGCATTGGTAGGGGGAATCCTTTATCATCCCCTGACTTTCGGATTGTTGTTTGCTGTCTTTACCGGATTGGCCGTGTGGGAATTCTGCTCCCTGGTCAATGCCGATGCCCGGATTCATGTGGGGCGCTTCATCTGTACGATGGCCGGTGTCTATCTGTTCGTATCCATCATGACCTACTGTATGGGTGTCACAGGGGGGGAGGTCTTTGTACCCTATCTGCTCTTGCTTGTCTGCCTGATGGTGGACGAACTTTATCTGCGGCATCCCAATCCGATCAACAATTGGGCTTATGCCATGTTGAGCCAGCTCTATGTGGCTCTGCCTTTCGCCCTGTTGAACGTATTGTACTATTATCCCATACAGACGGGCAGCGGTGAGACTGTCGCACTCACTACCACTCCCATCCTGCCCCTGTCGGTCTTCATCTTCTTGTGGGCCAGCGATTCGGGGGCCTATTGTGTGGGTTCGCTCATCGGGAAGCACCGTCTTTTCGAGCGCATCTCTCCCAAGAAGTCGTGGGAGGGCTCTGTCGGTGGGGGTGTGTTGGCCTTGGCGGCAGCTTGTGCCTTGTGGTATTTTTTCCCCATCATGTCCTTGTGGCAATGGATGGGCATGGCGCTGGTCGTTGTCGTGTTCGGCACTTGGGGCGACTTGGTAGAGTCGCTGATGAAGCGCCAGTTGGGTATCAAGGACTCCGGCAATATCCTCCCCGGGCATGGAGGCATCCTCGACCGCTTCGACAGTGCGATGCTGGCAGTGCCTGCCGTCATCATTTATCTGTATTCGTTGACACTTTTGTAAAGCGGTCCGGAGCACCGATGTCAATGTAGAGGAGCAGGTGTTCAAATATACGTTGAGGGAGGTTCTATAAATTAGCTTGCGAGGATTTGCTTCGGATTTTTGAGGATTTT
>CAZTPB010000088.1:0-8214 GCA_964614555.1 uncultured Bacteroides sp. | reverse complement strand
TTAATTAAATCTCATCGGAAGCATTGAGCTATCTTCGTTACCATTTCCCCGAAGGTGTCTGCGCGTTCAGTACTTGTCGCGATGGTGGTGTAGGGCAGGGAGCCTATGCCACGTTCAACTGTACGCATTATTGTGGCGACGATGAGTCGAGTGTGGCTGTCAATCGGAACAGGTTGTGTGCTGATTTGCATATAGCTCCCGACCGCCTTTTCATTCCCCGACAGGTGCATGATACGCTTATAGCAGAGATTGACGAACAGTTCCTTTCGCTTCCGGTAAAGCAGCAGCAGGCTCGCTTGGAGGGTATCGACGCTTTGACAACCTGCCAACCTGATTGTTGCATCGCTGTTTCAACGGCAGACTGTATCCCTATATTATTATATGATACGCGCACGCGCGCAATGGCTGCCATCCATGCCGGATGGCGTGGCACAGTGGCGCGCATCCTTACGTTTACCCTGCAACGGATGAGAGCCCGCTATGGTACACGGACCAAGGAACTGATGGCTGTCATTGGTCCGGGTATCTCTTTGGAGGCCTTTGAAGTGGGCGACGAAGTCTATCATGCTTTTAGTGAAGCGGGTTTCCCGATGAGGCAGGTGGCTTGTCGGAAAGAAAAGTGGCATATCGACCTTTGGGAGGCTAATCGTTTGTTGTTGTTGGAGGCGGGAGTGCCTGAAAGCCAAATAGAGGTAGCCGGTATTTGTACCTATGGCCGGTGCGACCTTTTTTTCTCCGCCCGAAGGTTGGGTATCAAGTCGGGGCGTATGCTTACGGGGATTATGCGAACTGAATAATTAATTATCAAACAGACATCGTTATGGATGACATTTCAAAGACCATTCTGCAAGGAATCACCTTCAAAGGAGCCTCTTCGCAGAGCAAAGGAGAGAAAAAGGTAAAGACGAAAGCCAAAAAGAAGGCTTACATCACTGGTGCGCACGGCTCGGGTGCAGCAAAAATGAAAGCGGAGTATCGCAGGCAACGGGCAAACAGACATAAATAACGAATTTTAGAACATCGGATAAAGGTCTTTTAACTATTCCGTATAAAAAAGTGCGTTATTTATTTTTTAGTTAAAGGAAAAGTTCTACCTTTGCACCGTCAAGAAAACGGAATGGGCTGGAAAAGTTTTCTCCCGTTCCTATGTCTAACTAAAAAAAGTATTATTATGAAGAAGATTTTTTTGACTTTGATGGTGATGGTTGCTGCTGTGGCAGCTAACGCACAAGTATGGGTTGGTGGTTCTCTGGGATTCTGGAGCAACGGTGATGCAAAAGGCGGTGAGACCAAAACTCAGTTCTCAATTGCTCCTGAAGTGGGTTACGACCTTTCCGAAGATTGGTCTATTGCTATCGGTTTGGGTTATGGTATGCAGAAGCCTGATGAAGGTGAAGATCTGACTACACTGACCGTGAACCCCTATGCCCGTTACAATTTCGTGAAGGCTGGTGCCTTGAAACTCTTCTTGGACGGTGGTTTCGAAGTTGGCAGCGTGGACAACGGTGATGACAGCTATACAGCTTGGAATGTAGGAATTAAACCCGGTGTTGCATATTCTTTGAACGAGAAGTTCAGCCTTGTGGCTCATTTCGGCTTCCTCGGTTATCAGGATTGTGACGACGAGATTGCCGATTATGTACAGAAAGGTTTTGGTTTTGACTTCTCAAACAACCTGACTTTTGGATTCTACTACGCTTTCTAAAAAGAGATTTTTATTTTTGAGAGATACCGGGAGGGAAGATGTGCACATCTTCCCTCTTTTGTTTTTGTACCATTCCTGATGGGCGGAAAGAATGCTTCTTCCCATAAAAAAAGAAAATCTTTCCTGCTTGGCGAAAACTTCCTTCCTTCGGATAGTGTGATATTAAAATAAATTCTTTAAATTTGCCATCGAAACCAATAATATACTGAAGAATGGCAAAATTCAAACGCATTCTCCTTAAACTGAGCGGTGAAAGCTTGATGGGAGAACAGAAATATGGTATAGACGAAAAGCGTCTGGGCGAGTATGCCCGACAAATCAAGGAAATTCACGATATGGGCGTACAGATTGGCATCGTCATCGGCGGTGGAAACATCTTCCGCGGCTTGAGTGGGGCTTCCAAAGGGTTTGACCGTGTGAAAGGTGACCAGATGGGTATGTTGGCTACGGTTATCAACAGTTTGGGACTCAGTTCGGCTCTTGGGGCCATTGGTGTAAAGGCACGTGTGCTTACTGCTGTACGTATGGAGCCTATCGGTGAGTTCTACAGCAAGTGGAAGGCTATTGAAACCATGGAGCAGGGCGAAGTGGTCATCATGTCTGCCGGTACGGGCAATCCTTTCTTCACTACAGATACAGGCTCCTCTTTGCGAGGCATTGAGATTGAGGCTGAAGTGATGCTGAAGGGAACACGTGTGGATGGTATCTATACTGCCGATCCGGAGAAAGATCCTACGGCAACGAAGTTTGCCGACATCACGTATGACGAAGTGCTGGCCCGCAACCTCCGTGTGATGGACCTCACTGCCACTTGTATGTGTAAGGAGAACAACCTGCCCATTTATGTCTTCAATATGGATATTGTGGGCAACCTGAAAAAGGTAATGGAGGGTGAAGAGATTGGCACACTGGTGCACAACTGACAATTCATAATTCATAAATTATAATTCATAATTATTATGATAGACGTAAATGTTTGCCTCAACGAGGCTGAGGAGAAGATGGATATGGCCATCATGTACCTCGATGAATCATTGGCACATATCCGTGCCGGAAAAGCTAATGTACGTATTCTCGACGGAATCCGTGTGGATTCTTATGGTAGCATGGTGCCGCTGAACAATGTGGCAGCCGTCACCACTCCTGATGCGCGTACCATTGCCATCAAACCTTGGGACAAGTCGATGTTCCGCATCATTGAAAAGGCTATCATTGACAGCGATTTGGGTATCATGCCCGATAATAATGGAGAAATTATCCGTCTGGGCATCCCGCCTCTCACAGAGGATCGCCGTAAACAGTTGGCCAAGCAGTGCGGCAAAGAGGCCGAGACTGCTAAAATCAGTGTGCGCAATGCCCGCCGCGATGCCATTGATGCTCTGAAGAAGGGTATCAAAGATGGCCTTGCTGAAGATGCAGAGAAAGACGCAGAGGCTAAGGTACAGAAACTCCACGACAAGTTCATCAAGAAAGTGGATGATATGCTTGCCGATAAGGAGAAGGAGATTATGACTGTATAAATTAGTGACGAGTGATGAGCTACAAGTGACAACTCTGCCATCCGGATGTCACTGGCCACTTGCAGCTCATCACTCATATCTTATCATCATGTCCGGACTCGTCATCAAGAATACTGGAAGCTGGTACACCGTGCGTACTGACGACGGCCTGCTGGTGGAGTGTAAAATCAAGGGAAACTTCCGTTTGAAGGGCATCCGAAGTACCAACCCTGTAGCCGTGGGCGACCGGGTGCAGATAGTGGTAAATAAAGAGGGGACGGCTTTCATTACTGAGATAGAAGACCGTCGCAACTACATCATCCGTAAGGCCAGTAATCTGTCAAAGCAGTCACACATTCTGGCAGCCAATTTGGATCAGTGCCTGTTGGTCGTTACTGTGAATTATCCCGAGACTTCCACTACCTTTATAGACCGTTTTTTGGCTTCCGCAGAGGCTTACCGTATTCCTGTGAAACTGGTTTTCAATAAAATCGACCGTTACAATGAGGCAGACCATCGTTATTTGGAGGGCTTGATGCATCTCTACACTACTGTCGGTTATCCTTGCTTCAAGGTGTCGGCACTGACGGGGGAAGGAATAGGGGAGGTACGAGCGGCCTTACACGGGCAGATAACCCTCTTTTCGGGCAATTCCGGTGTGGGTAAATCTACCCTTATCAATGCCCTGATGCCTCATTTGAATGTGAAGACGGGCGAAATCTCCAATGCCCATAACAAAGGAATGCACACGACCACATTTTCCGAAATGTATCCCATACCGGAGTCCGATGGCTACATCATCGACACACCGGGCATCAAGGGCTTCGGTACTTTTGATATGGAAGAGGAGGAAGTCGGCCATTATTTCAAAGAAATCTTTAGGTGTTCAGCAGAATGCCGTTATGGCAACTGCACCCACACACACGAGCCTGGCTGTGCTGTGCGTCGTGCGGTGGATGAGCACCTTATCAGTGAAAGTCGATATGCCTCCTACCTCAGTATGCTGGAGGACAAGAATGAGGAGAAGTACCGGCAGGGGTATTAGGGCCTATCGGAAGTATTTGCCTATGACAGGCAATCGTTTCAATGGAAAATCTTTTTTGATGGTGTAGCCAATGAAGATACCCATGAGCAGGGTGTTGATGCACAGGCGTAGCCAGAGGTCCCATTGTTGTGGTACCAGCGTGGAGGTGAAGTAGAGCACAAAGGCCAATGCCGTATAGCGGGCTATGCAGCGGAGGTCGTATCGGATAGGGAACTTCTGCTGTCCCACGATGTATGAGAGCACCATGCAGATGCCGTAGCCTGCCACTCCTGCCCATGCACAGGCCATATATCCATGGATGGGCACCAACAAGACATTGAGCAGTACGATGATGCAGCATCCTGCAAAGGAGAACCAGGCTCCCCAGTGGGTCTGGTCGGTGAGCTTGTACCAGAATGACAGGTTGAAGTAGATGCCCATGAAGATTTCTGCTGTCATCACGATGGGCACCACACGCAATCCCTCCCAATAGGCCGGTGCAATGATGTATCGTAACAGATCCATATAGAACATCACGGCCAAGAATGCCATTAGTGCAAAGATGATGAAGTATTTCATGCCCAGCGCATAAGTCTGCTTGTTGTTTCGCTCACCAGTCTGGCTGAATACGAAGGGCTCGTAGGCATAGCGGAAAGCCTGTATCAGCATGGCCATAATCATGGCAATCTTGCTGCATGCTCCGTAGATACCCAATTGGGCATTGGCCTCAGCGGTACTGCCCTTATATACGAAGGGGAAAATCATTTTGTCTGCCGTTTGGTTGAGAATGCCGGCCAGCCCTAATAAGAGGATGGGCAGGGAGTAAGAGAGTATCTGACGCCACAGTCTTCGGTCGAATGCATAGCGGAACCCCGTCAGTTCCGGCCAAAAGAATAGGGTGATGGAGGCTGTGCATATCAGGTTGATGCCGAATGCATAGCCTACCCCCACATTGGGGTCGTAGATGCCGCTTACCCATTCGGGATGGCTTTTGTAGAGAGCGGGCAGAGCTACAAAATAGAGTAGATTGAGGCCGATGTTCATCACGATGAAAAGCAATTTCAGGGCTGCAAATTTCATGGCTCGCTTTTGGTAGCGTAGCCAGGCGAAGGGGATGCTTTGGAAGGCATCCAGTGCCACCACTGCAGCCATGATACCGATATATTCAGGATGGTCAGCATAGCCTAAGAATCCGGCGATGGGATTCAGACAGGCCAGTACGAGCAGCAGGAATAGCAGCGAACTGGTAGCAATAGAGATGAGTATGGTGCTATAGACCCGTGTGGGGTTTTCTCCTTGTTTGTTGACGAAACGGAAGAAGCCGGTCTCCATACCGTAGGTGAGTATCACCATCAGAAAAGCCGTGATGGCATAGACATTGGTGATGACCCCATATCCGCCAGATGCCGCACTCAGTACATTGGTATATAGTGGGACGAGCAGGTAGTTCAGAAACCTTCCGATGATGCTGCTCATTCCGTAGATAGCAGTCTCTTTGGCCAATGATTTCAGGTTTGCCATATATACAAGAATGTTCTAAAATAACGAATTCATGCCGCTTTCTTCTTTGAAAGGAGTCTTCCCCAAGTGGCGGTAGGCCAGTTCGGTGACTTCGCGTCCCCGTGGGGTACGTTTGATGAATCCCTCCTTGATGAGAAACGGTTCATAGACCTCTTCCACCGTGCCGGAATCTTCACCGATGGCAGTAGCGATGGTGCTCACTCCCACAGGTCCTCCTTTGAACTTGTCGATGATGGTGAGCAGAATCTTGTTGTCTATCTCGTCCAGTCCGTGCCGGTCAATGTTCAGAGCCTCCAGCGCATAGCGTGCAATCTCCAGGTCAATGCGTCCGCTGCCCTTCACTTGTGCAAAGTCCCTCACCCGTCGGAGCAAGGCATTGGCTATTCGCGGAGTACCCCGGCTGCGTCGTGCAATTTCCATGGCAGCATTGGTGTCACACGGTACATGCAGGATAGAGGCTGAACGTAGGATGATGCGTGTCAATACTTCAGCATCATAATATTCCAGATGCAGGTTGATGCCGAAGCGTGCCCGTAGGGGTGCTGTCAGCAGGCCGCTTCGGGTGGTGGCTCCCACGAGAGTGAAAGGGTTCAGCCCTATCTGTATGCTTCGTGCCGATGGTCCTTTGTCTATCATGATGTCTATCCGATAGTCCTCCATGGCCGAATAGAGGTATTCTTCCACAATAGGAGATAGGCGGTGTATCTCATCGATGAACAATACATCGTTTGTTTCCAGCGAAGTCAGCAGTCCGGCCAAGTCTCCGGGTTTGTCAAGCACAGGTCCCGAAGTGATTTTGAATCCTACCCCCAGTTCTGCGGCAATGATTTGGCTGAGGGTTGTCTTTCCAAGTCCCGGTGGGCCGTGCAGCAGCGTGTGGTCAAGCGGTTCGCCGCGCAGGCGTGCAGCCTGTACGAATATACTCAGGTTTTCCACCACTTTGTTTTGTCCGCTGAAGTCTTGAAAATTCAGAGGTCTCAGCACGTTCTCAAATTCCCGTTCTTTGTTGGAGAATTGCTCCTCCCTGATATCGAAATTTTCATCCATAAGTTTCATTTCTCAAAAAAGATGCTCCAAAGTTAGAAAAAGTTCTTCATTATAGTGTTGTTTTTCTCAAAAAACTCTTCATTCGTCCCCGTAAAAGAGCTGTTACGAACGTTAAATTGTAAAGAAATGTATTTTTAATAAATAAAAATCCTAAATTGAAAAATAATGAGTGTTACAATTGGTCGAAAGAAATTGAAAAACAATCGCTATTCTTTGTTCTTAGACATAAGTTTGGGCGGAAAACGTTGGAAGGAATATCTTGGTATTCATTTGGACAATCCGATTAGTTCAAAAATCGGTCGTATCAATAAGCAACGGATGAAACTGGCAGACGACTTGCGTTTGCAAAGGGAAAGGCAGTTGCTCGGAGTGGAAAATTCTGTTTCACATTCTGTTAAACGGAGTTCTTTTGTCGATTTTTTGGATGTTTTTGCCGGATTCTTGGCTGATTATCGGCGGAAAGACATTAAAATCGTCCATGCTGTCAGGAACTATCTGCATAGTTTCGTTGGCAAGAAGACTCTTCCGATTTCGTTGGTGGACAAAAAATTCTGTGAAGACTTTTTTCTCTATCTTCAGCAGCATCTGCATGGCAATACGCCTGTGGGCTATTTCAAAAAGTTCAAGATGTGTTTGGAGCGCTGTGTGGAAGATGGATTGCTCTATACCAATCCGGCTCGTGGCATCCGGCTGGTCTATTCGGATGAATTGGTGAAAGACATACTCAGTGCCGACGAGATACAGCGGTTGGCTGACACTCCATTGGCTGACAGTGAAGTGAAGCGTGCTTTCCTTTTTGCCTGTCATACGGGTCTCCGTTGGTGCGATGTCTCAGTGTTGAGATATAAATCCATTGATTATCAGCGTCGGATTATCACCATCCGGCAGCAGAAAGTGATGTCACATTCTTCGAAAGCCGTATTGCATCTTAATATGAATGAAACCACTGTCAATCTACTTCGCCTTCGTTCGGGTGCTCCTGATGATTTGGTGTTTGCCCTTCCTTCCTATTCTTATACTCGTAGGGTACTGCATCATTGGACAAAAGCTGCGGGTATCCACAAGCATATCACATTTCATTGTGCCCGCCATTCCTTTGTGACCAACATTATGTTAGGCGGAGCCAATATCAAAACAGCTTCTTTGTTGGCGGGGCACTCCACAATCAGGCATACGGAAAAGTATGTTCATGTTATAGATGAACTTAAACAGAAGGCGGTTAACAGCCTTCCCGAAATAATCCTGCATTTTTGAGAAACGGATTTTGTTGGAAAAAATGAGAGAGGGAGTTCGCGAAGTTCTCCCTCTCTTTTTTCGTCAGTGTCCCCATATAGTCCCTCTCTGAATGGCTGGCAGTTTATAACAAGTTGTCTTTGAACTGTTTCTTGTGTTTGTGGTAATAGTCGGCACGAATACCA
>CAZTPB010000087.1:0-8238 GCA_964614555.1 uncultured Bacteroides sp. | reverse complement strand
TGAAGAGAATGCTGTGTAGTGTGGCAAACACCCCATCCTGACATATTGCCCATGCACTCCGCTCTTTTCCTTTTCAAACACAATGGTTAAAAATCTGAGAGAGGGAGAATACAGAAGTGAAAAAACGATTATTTCATTCGATAATTTGTTTGTTTGGGAGGAAAGAGGTATTTTTGCATCGTTAAAATGTGCATGAGATGAAAACTACCAATGAATATCTGCAACTGCTTCATTCGTATTTTGAGAATACGGCAAAGCAATATGGAGTGTCCCGTATGGGGATATTTGGGTCTGTAGCACGTGGCGAACAGAACGATAATAGTGATGTGGATGTTGCTTATGAAGGGCAACCTAACTTGCTTCTACGCATTCGCATGAAGATGGATTTAGAAAAACTTTTTGGTAGTAATGTGGATCTTGTCAGACTGCGTAACCAGTTGGCCGGTTCTTTTTTTGAAGAGGAAATGAAACGCGATTTGATCTATGTATAGTGAAAAGCATGTATCTGTGTTGCTTCAGAGAATAGAGGATGCTATTCTATTAATTGAAGATCAGACCAAGCATATTAAATGTGGCAATGATTTTTTGACTAGTCCTTCTGGTACATTTGCGTTGGGTGGTGTCTGTATGCAGTTGATTTTCATCGGAGAAAATGTAAAGGTCTTGAGTGTAAAGGCATCAGATGTGTTACAACGGCAAAGTGAAATACCTTGGAATGAAATTACGGGATTAAGGAATATCATTGTACATGAATATCACCACGTTGATGCTGATGAAATTTATAATGTCATTAAGAATGATTTACCCCCATTGCTTGATGCCGTCCGTAATTTGCTTAAACACAATGGTTAAAAATCAGAGAGAGGAAGGAAACCCTATGATTATCGGATGCCCCGCCTGTCCAAAGCCTGACGGTAACGGCGGGCATTGGCATTGTGCTGGGACAATGTGACGGCAAAGTTGTGTGTCCCTGAAAAGTCTTCTTTGGCACACATATAGAGATAGTTGTGCACAGCAGGGTTGAGCACACTGTCAATGGCTTTGATTGTGGGGATGCGGATCGGACCGGGAGGAAGTCCGGCATACATATAGGTATTGTAGGGAGAATCGGTCTTGAGGTGTTCGTTGAGAATGCGACGCAAGGTGAAGTCTTGCATGGCAAACTTTACCGTAGGATCGGCCTGCAACAACATTCCCCGACGAAGACGGTTGAGATAGAGTCCGGCTACAATGGGTTTCTCGGCATTGACGGCTGTCTCTTCATCGACAATGGAAGCCAATGTGACCACCTGTACGGGGGTGAGTCCAAGGGCTTTTGCTTTGTTCCTGCGCTCTTCGTTCCAAAAACGGTCGTGCTCTTTCTGCAAACGTGAAAGGAGTTTTTCCGGCGACAGGTTCCAATAGACTTCATAGGTATTCGGGATGAAGAGTGAGGGCAGTGTGTAACGGTTATACCCCATACGGTGGATATAAGCTGAGTCGTTGAGCAAAGCCATAATGTCTTTTTTTCCTATCATCAATTGCTCGGCCAGCCTCTGTGCCATCTGCTCTACGGTGCGCACACTGGGAACTATCAGTTTGCCAGGTGTCTGCAATCCTGCTGACAACTTGCGGAAAACCGTGCGTGCATCGTCGGAAGAGGTGAAAGAGTAACGTCCTGTACGGATGTTGTCGGCATAGCCATAATGGTCGGAAAGCCAATTGAAGCCTGTCATGCTCTGGGGGAAAAGGTTGGCCTCCATCTCATGACGCACAGAGTCGATGTTGTCGTCTGCATCAATATATATATGTACTGTACCATTGGCGAACATGGGGGTAAAAAAGGCCTTATACAGAGTATATCCGGTAATCATCCCCCCGAGAAGTACGAGGAGGAGGAGCGTCGCCCAAAGGCGTTTTGTCTTTTTCTTCATAGGACGGACTTATTTGCTGAGGTCGAACAGGTAGGTTATCTTGCCACAGATGGTGGAGTTGCCAGAACGGGAGAAATCATCTTTCTTGCTGTTTCCGTAGATGTCGGAGAGGCCATAATAGTAGCGTCCCTCGACCAGAAAATGACCAATGCCGGTACGCACCTCCAGACCCAAACCGCCTGTGATGCCATAATCGAACTTGTTATCTACGGCCTTGCCATACTGATATACGACTCCGTTAGGACGATAGGCGGGATTCCATTCGCCGCCACCTTTTTCCTCCTTGTCGCTGAGAAAGAAGTTCATCTGTGGGCCGGCATTGAGAAAGAACCTCACTCCACGCTCGCGGCCAAAGGCTATGTGTGCCAAGAATGGTATCTCCAAATAGTTCAATGTGCGCTGATAGGTGTTTCCTGAGCCATCTTCAATCTTCTCCTTCCATCCCCGTTGGCTATAGTTCAGCTCTACCTGCACACCGCATATCATGGCGAAATATTTCTCACAGATGTAGCGTGCCGTCACTCCTCCATGGATGCCTTGATGGTTTGTCTGCTTGATACTGGGGCTGAAAGAGACACTGCTGAAATTGACTCCTCCATTGATTCCGACTGCCAAATTGTTGCGATAATCGCCTATCTGTGCCCTGACAGACAAGGACGCAGCCAAGGCCAAGACTGCCAGAACTGCCAAACGGCATGTCGGTACGGGTATTTTTCCGAATATGATGTGCATAACCTGATATAGTTGTCATTGTGCAAAGTCAAGCTTTATCAGCTCGTGATTGCGGGTCATGTGTACGAAGAATACTTTCTTATTGATGAATCCTCCCCAATTATTCACACGCTCGAAATGGAAGCCTGTCTGTACGGGAATGTAGTCCATATTCCCCAGACGTTCTTCCAAGTTGGAGCCATAACGGCTCAACCCCTTCAGGAAGAAGTAGGCTGTATCGAATCCCAGCATACCATATTTGGGGTAGGTATTGGCCATCTCCTTGTTGTACCATTGGCGGAACTTGCGGTGGTAGGCTTTCGGTCCTTCCAGGAGGTTGTTGGTGTAGAACGATGAATAGAAATAGGTGTCAAGTTCGTAGAAGGCCTGCAGATGGTCGTTGTAATACTTCTGCCATTCGGGGTATCCGAAAAGGTGCAGTTCGTAGGGATTGTCTTCTGTCCGACAGATGAGTTGCAGCACCGGCAACAGTTTGATGAGTGCCACATTGCTCCCTGAAGTGGGAATGAATATGTTGGGTTTTCCGGCATCAAGCACTTTAGCCACTTCGTCCTGTGTGTCAGGCATCGGTATGGAACGCCAGACTATCCCCCTGTTGTCCAGTTCCTGTTTCATCCCTTTGATGTATTCGGTCTTATCCTTCTCGTCGCCTACTTCGATAAAGACAACGTTGTAGCTGGCAAAATTGTCGGCAAAGAGTTTGTGCACCTGTGAGAAGAGATAGGACTGCGGAGTGTTTATCTGATAGATTTTCGGATTGTTGAACACCTCGCTGTCTTTTGACGTAAAGGGTATGACGAGACGTATGTCATGCTCTTTGGCGAAATCGGACACTGCCTTGATATGTTCGCTATGTCCGGGACCAAAAATAATATCCATCTGCTTGAGTTCCGGCTTGGACAAAAGGGCATCCAACGACGAATTGCGGTCGCCCGTATCATATACATGGAGGTCTATATTGACATTCTGGCGCTTCAGGCTATCTACGGCCAAAAGCAAACCTTCGTAATATTCTACCATCAATGCCTGCTCGCCACCCCGGCTATCAAGCAAGAACGGCAACATCAAGGCCACATCAATCGTCTGGATACGTCTGGCAGCCTGCTGGTTCCTATTGAAGAGTTCCTCGTTGGTGGGAGTCTCTGTCTGCACAGGCGGCAGCCTCTTCACTGCAAGCTTGCGTTTATGGGGGATACAAAGGAACATTCCGCGCTTCAGTTTGTCATTCTGCACATCCGGATTGGCATCCAACAGTTCCTTCTCGCTGATGCCGTATGCACGGCTGATGCTGAAGACGGTCTCTTTGCGCTTTACCTTGTGCATTTCACGACAAGGGGAAGAAGGCTCTTCGCTGACGGTCTGTTCTGCCGGCTGCTCTTCAGTCGTGTCCCCGAACTGCTCTGTCAACGGTATGACGATGACCTGGCCTGCACGAAAGTTGGCAGCACTCAGCCCCGGATTGGCACGGCAGATGACAGCGTCGCTCACTTTATATCTCTGACTGATGCGGTAGAGGGTCTCCCCCGGTTGGATGGTATGATAATGCAGACGGTTGACTCTGCCGTCGGACAATGTGGTCTGTTGGGGAATGCGCAGTGTCTCACCGGTACGTATCTGCTTCTCGCTTCCGGGATTGAGACGGACAATATCATCTACACTGACATTGTACATGCTGGCTATCGAATAGAGGCTCTGGCCACGCACCACTGTGTGCAAGAAACTGCCATCCTGAGACTCTTGCGCCAAACTGACAAAGGCAACGACACACCACAATGTCAGGAGGAATAAACCTTTTATATAATTCATGTATTTCTTGTTTTTTGCTTTTATCGGGCACAAAAGTACAAAAAAAACTCTACTCTTTACACCAAATAGGGTCATTTAGCAAATATTATTAGCCTTTTTCAACGGATATTTCGTGCAGAAACACTATTTTTGCATATCAAAACATTAAATACTGCTACAAATGACACAAAAGAAAGGACTCTGTCTGTGGCTGTTTACCCTATTGTCGGTATGGGCAGCCCACGCACAAATAGCATCGCCCACTGCCACCATTCTGGAAGAGAACGGTGCACCGGCAGAAGAAGAGACCATCCTCGCAGGCGGAGACAGCTACACTGCTTCCGCTCCGCTGAAGATGCTCTTTGCCGCCAACCCGGAAGAGCAGGAAGGATATACCTACGCATACGAATGGGTAATCTATCCGGCAGATACACCGGACACTCCCCTGTTGCGCCGCTTTGAGCCCGACACGGAATATACATTCTATGACTCGGGCACATTTGCAGCACAATTGCGCATCACCTACAAGGCTGATGGCGAAGAGGTGGAACTGGAGGAGGAGAGCGACCCTATCACTATCGTCATCAGCGAATCGTCGCTGAAGGTGCCCAATGCCTTTTCACCGAACGGTGACGGAGTGAACGATGTGTTCCGAGTGACTTACAAATCGCTGATAAAATTCAAAGCATACATATTCAACCGATGGGGACAACGCATCTATGAATGGAACCTCAGCAACATTGATGAAGGATGGGACGGCACACACGGAGGAAAGCAGGTGAAGGACGGTGTCTATTTCATCGCCATACAGGCTGAAGGATCAGACGGAGTGAAATACGAAATCAAGCAGGACATCAATATCCTGCGCGGATACAGCAATCAAGTGAATGAAGAATGAATGAGGAACAAGGCATGAACGAAGAAGAAAGCATCAACGTATATGGAGCACGTGTGCACAACCTGAAGAATGTGGATGTAAGGATTCCGCGAAACAAATTGGCAGTCATCACCGGACTGAGCGGAAGCGGAAAATCATCGTTGGCATTCGACACTATCTTTGCTGAAGGACAACGGCGGTATATCGAAACATTCTCGGCATATGCACGGAACTTCTTGGGAGGCATGGAAAGACCGGATGTGGACAAGATTACCGGCTTGAGCCCCGTCATCTCCATCGAACAGAAGACCACCAACAAGAATCCGCGCTCGACAGTAGGCACCACTACGGAAATCTATGACTACCTGCGCCTGCTCTATGCACGAGCCGGTGACGCATACTCATACCTGTCGGGCGAACGGATGGTGAAATACACCGAAGAACAGGTAATCGAACTGATATATTCCCAGTACGAAGGACAACGCATCATGATACTGGCTCCCGTGGTAAAGAGCCGAAAGGGACACTACAAGGAGCTGTTCGAACAGATACGGCGAAAGGGATACCTCTATGTACGCACTGACGGACAAGTGACTGAAGTGACACCCGGCATGAGACTCGACCGATACAAGAACCACGACATCGAAATTGTGATAGACAAGATGCGGGTGGCCGGCCGTGACGACAACCGCTTGCGCCAAAGTGTAGCCACAGCCCTCGCACAAGGCGACGGCCTGCTGCTCATCCTTGATGCTGACACGGGCGAAGTGCGCCACTACAGCAAAAGGCTGATGTGCCCCGTCACAGGACTCTCCTATCGTGAACCTGCACCACACAACTTCTCGTTCAACTCCCCACAAGGAGCCTGCCCCCGATGCAAGGGATTGGGTGTGGTCAGTCAGATAGATACTGACAAAGTCATCCCCGACCGCTCGCTTTCTATATACGAAGGAGCCATTGTCCCTTTGGGGAAATACAAAGCTACGATGGTATTTTTCCAAATAAGTGCCCTGCTGGAGAAATACGATGCAGACATAAAGACCCCCGTCAGCCAACTGCCCGAAGAGGCCATCAACGACATCTTATACGGCACGGACGAACGCCTGCGCATCAAAGCCAGCCTCATACATACGAGTTCTGACTATTTCATCACTTTCGAGGGCATCGTGAAATACATCCTGATGAATCAGGAAGAGGAGAGTTCGCCCACCAGACAGAAATGGACTGAGCAGTTTGCACGCACCACTGAATGCCCCGAATGTCACGGCCAACGGCTGAACCGTGAAGCATTGCACTTCCGTATCCACGACAAGAACATCATGCAGCTGGCTGAAATGGACATCAGCGAACTCTATGACTGGAGCATGAATGTGGAAAACCACCTTACTGACAAACAGCAGCACATAGCAGCAGAAATCTTGAAGGAGATACGCACACGACTGAAATTCCTGCTCGACGTAGGGCTCGGATACCTCTCGCTCAACCGTGCCTCGATGACTCTTTCGGGGGGAGAGAGCCAACGCATCCGGTTGGCTACTCAGATAGGTTCACAACTGGTGAACGTGCTCTATATACTCGATGAGCCGAGCATCGGCCTTCACCAAAGAGACAACCGCCGCCTGATTGACTCGCTTACCGCACTCCGCGATTTGGGAAACTCGGTGATTGTAGTGGAACACGACAGGGACATGATGCTGGCTGCCGATTATGTAGTGGATATGGGACCTAAAGCCGGACGCTTGGGGGGCGAGGTCGTTTTCCAAGGTCCGCCCGAAGAGATGCTGAAGCAAAAGACACTGACCTCCGGCTACCTCAACGGACAACTGAAAATAGAAATACCCTCCGAACGTAGGAAAGGCACAGGAAAGAGCCTCATCATACGCGGAGCACGGGGAAATAATCTGAAACAGGTAGTCGCAGAATTTCCTTTAGGCAAACTCATCTGTGTGACAGGAGTGTCGGGCAGTGGAAAATCCACTCTCATCAACGAGACCCTCCACCCTATCCTTTCACAAAAATTTTACCGCTCACTGAAAGACCCTCTGCCCTACGACTCCATTGAGGGACTGGAATACATAGACAAGGTGGTGGATATCGATCAGTCACCCATCGGACGGACGCCACGCTCCAACCCTGCAACATACACCAACGTATTTGCCGACATACGCAACCTCTTTGTAGGACTGCCGGAGGCCAAAATACGCGGATACAAACCGGGACGCTTCTCATTCAACATCAGCGGCGGACGATGTGAGGCCTGTAGCGGCAATGGATACAAGACCATCGAAATGAATTTCCTGCCCGATGTGACAGTACCCTGTGAAGTGTGCCACGGCAAACGATATAACCGCGAGACACTGGAAGTACGGTATAAAGGCAAATCCATCGCTGATGTACTCGACATGACCATCAATCAGGCCGTAGAGTTTTTTGAAAATATCCCCAACATCCTTTCCAAAATAAAGGTGTTGCAGGACGTCGGACTCGGATACGTCAAATTGGGACAACCCTCTACCACCCTCTCCGGTGGAGAAAGCCAACGTGTGAAACTGGCTACCGAACTGGCCAAGCGGGACACAGGCAAGACGCTGTACATCCTCGACGAACCTACCACCGGACTACACTTTGAAGATATCCGCGTGCTGATGAATGTGCTCAACCGCTTGGTGGATAGAGGAAACACGGTCATCGTCATCGAACATAACCTCGATGTCATCAAGATGGCAGACCATATCATTGATATGGGGCCTGAAGGCGGACGTGGCGGAGGAGAACTTCTCTCGTATGGCACTCCCGAAGAGGTGGCCCTATCGGAGAAGGGATATACTCCACAATTTCTCAGAGAAGAGTTAGGGATAATGAAAGAGTGAAAGAATTAAAGAGAGAGTTTTGAATAAAATCATGCCTAAAGAAAAAGACAAAATACAAAAG
>CAZTPB010000086.1:0-8243 GCA_964614555.1 uncultured Bacteroides sp. | reverse complement strand
CTTAAAAATTCCAAGAGGCACCGATGACGGTGGAAAGCATTTCTGTCCATCCATAAGCAGTGACACTATGACCGGCCAAAAACTCCTCCGGATATACCGAAATACGGGGAAGCAGATAGACCTGCACCTGTTTGTTGACACGTGCCGACACGATGAAGCCGGCGCTGGCACCGAAAGTTGTCCCATCTACCGATTCGCCGTCTATCGATGGACGTTCGCCTACAACAAGTTCGCGCGAGGAGGGAGTGTCCGAGCTTCCCATGATTGCTGAGAACGAAGGGCCTATCAGCAGACTTACATCCACCATCCGTTTAGTATCATACCCCATGTAGAGATTGGTCAGATTGACCTCCAGGTCTGCATTTACCGTGAGCTGTTTCAGCTTACGCTCCCACAATCCGCGATAATGGAGCGGATAGGTCTTGTCCTCAAACACGTAGTATTCGGTGTGGTTGTACAGATTGTTGATGGTATAATTGCCATAGGCGACAGACATACGTGCACCCAGGTAGCGGCTGAAGCGGTAGCCTCCTGCCACTCCTGCGGTCAGACCCACTTTTGCAGTAGCATCCTTGAATCGGCGGGACTGCAAGAAATTATAGACACCGCCTTCGGCCGAAGCATAAAATCCGGGAGTGAAGGGATGGTGCTTCTGCATCAGTTTCAGGCTGTCCCTGTCTTTCTTTGTAGGGGCATTCACGCGGATGCCGGCATTGAAGCTATAGACATTGTCCGTGTAGTCCTTGCTCAGCTCCGGACGGTTTTCATACGGGATGTCATAGCTGAGGAAGGTGACACGAGGTTCCAGGAAGAAAGCGATGTCCCGCTGCACCCGATAGAGCAGCTGTACCCCACCTGTAAGTCCTAAATAGCCGCACTTGACAGATTCCTTTCTGTTGTCTTCCGTAAAATCAGACTTTACCATCCATCCGGCCTCGCCACCCACTGAAAGATTGACGGCGAAGGGGGCATAGCGATTGAATTTCTGCGGGTCGCCGAATCCCAAAGGATTGATGACCGCCTCGATGCGTCCGCCCACATGCGCCTGCATCTCTTCGCGTACATATCCTTTGCGCTCTTCGTTCGAGATATTCACATAGGTGACACTCTCCTTCCAGCGGTTGGTGGCAGCGGTAGCTCCTATTCTGATACCCACACCCGGAGTCATCCATTTGCCCACCGAGCCGGTGTATTTGTAGCCCCACGAACGTCCGATGCTGAAGTTGTCATTGCTGCACCCGTTGAGACCCATAGAGAGTTCGGCGAATGTATTTTTTGTCCAATAAGAGTCCGGATCCTTCGGCCAAGAGAGGTTCTCGTCCGTGAAGAGGTATTTCAGCCCGAATTTGACACCATAAGAAAGGTTCCCATTATGCCGGTTATTGTCGTAAGCCATGTCGTAGCCGTCGGTCAGGAATGTCATGCCCGGTTCTATAGTGACAGCAGTGCTGCTGCCGGCTTTCAACAGGAACTGGAGTCCCAAGTTTGCTCCATAGGCATTGTCCTTCATCCCGTTGAAGTCGCATTTGAAGTAGCTCATACCCACCACGCCGGTCACATCCAGCCAACGCTTGGGGTTGTATCCGAAAAGTATGGAACTGAAATTGCACAGATAGTCGGCCCTCAGTTCGTAGTTCATCTGGTCCTGCCTGCTCGTCTGTTCCATGAACTGGTTGAAGCCGACGCCCAGACGTGCCCCATGGATGGAAGTGAACTCTTTGCCGATGAACAGATGTCCTTGGCTGCCATCTTTCAGGCGGTGGGTACTGCTGCTCCGGTCCATCCACAGGAATCCTCCGGAAAGATTGACAAACAGATGGTCTGTCCAATGTTTCTCCTTTTTCATGAAAGAGGTGTTCTCCGGAGTGTAACGTTTCTGGTTCAGGTACTTGCGGGCATCAAACCCCGTGGTGTCAAGTCCGCTGAGGTCTTCCTCTATACCCAATGTATTCTGTGCATCCGCCCTACGCAGCGTATCCTGCTGGGCACACACAACCGCCACCTGCAGAAACAGGAGACAACACACAACTACATATCTGCTTTTCATCATTCGCTTCATTCTATTCTTCTACACTGCCAGACTCTTTCTTCTTTTTCCATTCCTCAAATTTGTCAAAAGCCTGCACAAATTCTTTTTTCTCTCCCTTGTTACTTACAAAAACACCATCGGCATCAGCAATTGCCACAAAACTTTCATCCAATTGGAAACACTTTACCAAGTTATTCACAACCTCAACGGTTTCATCCATTTTCATAAAAATCTGGGCAAGGAAATAAAATTTTCTCGGATTATCGTTCTCCAATTCTTCCTCAGCTATCACTTTGGCCAGCGACAAATTGTTTGTGGCGATATAGATGACCACTTTGTTGTTAGGCGATGAGGCCGCTACAGGTTCGTGATACTGCGGTTTCCTGTAATGGCCGGACAGGCACTTCACAAAAGCCCGCAGCAATCGGTTGCTTTCATTGTCAGGCAGAATGGAACTCATGATTCCGGCATTCCTGTAGTCATACGCGAGCACATACATGGCCAACTGGTTGGCTATGACAGCTTCGCGGTTGTATATTTCCACTTCCTCTGTATAAATATTCGTCATCGGGAAATTTACCCGTCGGTTCTTCTTGATGAATGGGGCCAGCATCGTCGTGTCGGCCATTCCTTCGCGGATACAGAAAGCCGCATGGTTGCAGGCTGCCAGTTCGTCCGGCTTGCGCTGGTTCTTTTTGGTATATTCGTAATACCTTTTATAGATGTCCTTCAGGCATACGGAGTCTTTCACAATGTTGGTCAACCGCCAATACTCGTAGCGGTCGAAGAAGACGTTTTTCCCTACCGAATCCCTGCTTGCCTTGTACTTGGCCAGGATTTCCGCATCTGTCAGCGAACGCATGGTCTGGTAGGTGTATTGGTATTTCACCGAACGGAGTTTGGGCAGATACACCTCCTTGATGACGCTGTTGTAGTAGGACAACGCCCGGATGCTGTTATACTGTTGCCCCATGTTCCCCTCATAACGGCTGCAGATGGCACGTATTTCCTCGGCCTCTGCAAAGAGCGAGTCGGCCGCCATACTGTCTGCCACCTCTTCCCATCCGGCCACAATGGGTGTCTGTGTAATCTTCAGTCGGTTGCGGGTATATTGGTCGAAGACAGAGGTAATCTTCCCCAAAGCGAAGTTGATGCGCCTTCCGGCCAGCGACCTGTTGCTTTCATAGTTCCCTTCGGGCGAAGCCTTTCCTGTGATGGTGAGTGTGCGGAGCACATTGTTTCCGGAGTTTTCGATGGCCAGCATCTCATCCTGCAGTTTGGCTATCTCTATGTCGTTGTTCGGATTGTTGGGGTCAAGTTCGGCTTTTCCGTTCAGGAAGGCCAGGTTGATGTCGCCCACCGCATCCTGAAAACTCTCGATAGGCTGCACCTTGAAAGCCGGGTCGGCCGGATTCAGGAACACGGCACCGAAGTCAAAATCGAGGAACTTCATCGGATTCTTGTCTTCACAGGGTTTGATGACCATCGTCTCTTTGTCGAAGACCCCGTTATACTCTTCGTAAAAAATCTCAGCGAAGGCCTTGTAGTTGCGATGTGCATTCGGATAACGGAAATTTCGGTGAATCGGCATCTTTCCTGTTTTGTCAATGTCCAAGGTGTCGGAGAATTGGAGCAGCGAATCCAGTGTATTCATGAATCCCTGACGACGCTCCGAAGTCAGTTCGTTTTCCGAAGCATAATAGACAATGGGGGTCAGGAAGAAAGTGTCCTTCCGTTGCTCTTCGGGCAGTGTTTCAGGAAAACAATCTACAAAATAGGGCTGTACCAGCACACGTACATTCTTCTTGATTTGCAATTCGATAATCGGGATGTCCGTTCTGATGGCATAGATGTCACCAATGCGCTCGCCATCGACAGACGGTCCCAAATCATCTGCCGTCGCAATAAGGTCATCCAAAACAATTCCACCATCTCCGCTTTCATTGTCATACAGCACATCCTCCATCTCTAACATTCCGTTGACGGGAAGCACTTTGGCCGCACCCTGATAAGGGAGGAATATCAGATAGCCGTTTTCCGGCACATCGCGCACCGTGTAAGTACCGTCAACAGCCGTCATCGCTTCTCTATACGGGCGGTTATACACAGGGCCTATATACTGCTCCCACACGAAATTACGGTCTATCAACATTTTGAATTGCGATTCAACATTATCCGCAGCTGTCTTGTCCGGCAAACCATAAACGTGAATGTATTCATAAGGCTCCACGACAGAAACCTTTTTTCCATTCTCCAACTTGGCTACTTTCTGCATCACCCGTCCCTTCACGTTAATCAGTCGCTGTGCAGAGGAAAAGCCCCAACAGAGGCATAAGGCAATGATGGTCAAAGCTATTCTTTTCATGATGTACTCGTTTACTTTTTCTGTTCCTCTCTCCACTTCCAATAATCATCTTCGGCTTTGTCAAAGCAGGGTTTCTCCCCCGTGATGTCATCCACAAAAGAGGCATCATCGCGGGCTATGTCCATGTAACTCTCATCCAGTTTGAAACACTCCAACAAGAATTGGGCAGTCCTATCTTTCTCCGTCGAATTCTTTTTCCGCTCAATCTGTGCCAAGAAGTAAGGGCGTCGGGGGTCACTCTTCGACATTTCTTCTTCCACGATAGTGGATGCAAAGTTCAACTTGTCGTTGGCAAGGGCAATGACCACCTGGTTCACTGCTGATGTCTGCGCCACGATGTCGGCATACTGCTCCTGATCGTAGTCGCAAGCCAGGCAGTGGACAAAAGCGTTCAGTGTCCGCTTCTCTTCGCCGTCAGGCAGTCTTTCCAATAGGGCCAATGCCATGTTATACTCTTCTGCCAGCATATACATCAGCACCTGATTCTTGATGACGGCACTGCGGTTATAGACCACTCTGCCCTTCTCGTCATCCTCACGCTCCACATCGCTCCGCTTGATACGCAGGTCGATGTAGGGCTTGAGCATCAGCGTATCGCACCTCTTTTCGCGGATACAATAGGCTGCATAGTTGCAGGCGGCCAGCACATCTTCCGTCTTGCTCTTCACCATGGCCTCGTAGTAGCGCTTGTAGATGTCGGGCAACCCCGTGCTGTCTGTCAGCATGGTGGCCAGCCGCCAATACTCATAGCGGCTGAAATAGACCTGACGGGCAGGCAGATGTTTGTTTGCCTCGTATTTCTGCAGGATTTCGGCATCGTTCAGTGCACGCTTCTCCTTATATTTATATTCATATTTGACCGTACGCAATTTGGGCAGATACACCTCCTTGATGACCTTGTTGTAGTAGGGCAGCATCTTTATGCTGTTATACTGCTGTCCCATGTTCCCTTCGTAACGCTTGCAGATGGCGCGGATCTCTTCTGCTTCGGGGAGGAGCGAGTCGGCAGCCATGCTGTCGGCCACCTCTTCCCAGCCGGCCACTACCGGGGTGCGTACTATCTTCATCCGTTGGAGGGTATATCGGTTGAATACCTCCGTGATCTTCCCCACGGCAAATCCGATACGTTGGTCGGCCAGAATCATGTTGCGTTTATAAGGGCCTTCGGGCGAAGCCTTACCGATGATGGTGAGTCCGCTCAAAGTGTTGTTTTCCGTGTTTTCGATGGCCAACATCTCATCCTGCAGCTTGGCTATCTCAATGGCATTGTTCGGATTGTTGGGGTCAAGCTCAGCCGTTGAGCTCAAGAAGGCCAAATTGATGTTTCCGGTAGAGTTCATCTCCTTTGTCTCCGGTATCACCTTGAAATCAGGGTCTTTCGGGTCGAGGAATGCCGATTCGTAGTTCACCTCCAGGAAACGCATCGGTTTGTTGCTCTCGCAATATTTCAAGAAGGCGGTACGGCTCTCCCATTCAGAGTTGAAGTCTTCATAGCTGATGGCTGTCTTGATGACATACCTCTTCTTCACATCCGGCGATTTGAACAGGAAGTTGACTCTCAAACGGTCGTTTTCATCCAATGTCAAAGTATCGTGCCTGTAGGTATATAGGGCATCCCTGCTGAGGTCGAAGCCGAACCGACGCTCTTGGGTACGCCGGTACTGGGAGCCGTATGCCACAATCGGGCGCAAATAGGTGGGCGTGGTGTCCACCGGTTCTCCCGTCAGCGAACACTCTGCATAGTAGGGGAAAATCAACAAACGGGTATATGCCTTCAAAAACTCTTTCTTGATTTTTATTTGCTCATTCACATAGATTTTGTCTCCACACTGCAGAGGCTTTCCGGCCAAGTCATGCGAGCCTATAGCTGTTACAGTCGTTGGGGGGAGTTCATGTTCCGGCTCCAGCATGACATCAGGCATATCCATTTGGACGGGAAAGATTTTAGGCTTACCCGTATAAGGGATAAACATCAGCCATGCACTCTCCAGGACATCCTCCAGCAGATATTTTCCGCCCTGTGCGGTCAATCCCTCCTTGTAGCTACATTCATAGGGAGGATACTGCAACACATCCTGCCAAAAGAGTTCACGTCCGATATTCTCGTTTATCTCATACTGTTGCAAAGCAGCCTTTGCTGTCATCTCATCCTTCAGTACGTAGATATGCACGTACATGAAGGGTTCGTTGCTTCCTGCCTTCAGCACACGTCCCGTCACCGTTATCTTCTTTTGGGCACAAGCATCTGTATCACAGACACCCCACAAGACTGCGGCACACAGCAATGCCAGAATGGTTCGAATCTGTTTCATCTGTTTCCTCCTTTTTTTATTTCAAGATGTACGACACCGCTATGCCTATCTTGGTAGGCAGCAGCGTATATCCGTCGGAGTTGTTCTTGGAGCCACCGCCGGACTCATAGTCTTCGTAGTTGTCGTTCACATAATATTGTTTCTGGAAATAGGCAAAAGCACCGAATCCGCCGTAGAATTCGATGTTCCACCGCTTGCCGATGTCAAGCACATAGCCGAAGGTGAGTCCGGCACCGACTGCATCTCCCTGATAGATGTGCCGCCCCCAGGTGATGTCGTAGGTAGTGGCTAATACCGACACACCTACATATTCGCGCACCATGGGACGTCCGTTGAACCAGTAGCGGAACTCCGGTTGCAGTGCCAGCATCTTGACATCTTTTCCCCACGGCTTGTAGTTTCCGAAGACACTCAGGTCGAGTGAAGTCTTGGCACTCGTGACAAGTTCCACACCCAAGTTCGGACTCATCAGCCCCCATTTGAGGGCATCCGTCTTGACGGCCAGCATCTGTGCCTTGACAACGGGGCAAGCCCCAACCAAAAGAAACAGGAGATATAAAATGCGTCGTTTCATCATTGTCTTTTTATTCTATTGTAAATGTCAGATCCGAAGCGGAGCTTCTTGTCGTTTCCATAAAGACCGGTGCTTCAGAGCAGCGGAATGTAATGTACTGTAACACGCCTGCCTCAATGTCAAACAGCGAATTTCCCTCAACGTCTATGGTATAGACAGAGACCGCCCCGCCGTATTGTATGAACAGACGGATGGCCTTCAGTTCCACTCCGGGAATCAGCAGTACAGCCTCCAAAGCATCTGTCTGGAGTCCGCTGAGTTCTACTGATTTGTCCTTCAAATCCAAGGACAATGTATCGGGCGACTGTCCGTACGGAAAGACGAAACTTCCATCGGCCACCCTCATCCAGGCTTCATCCAACGAATAGGGAGTAATCACTTCCACTCTTTCCAGCCACCGGCTTTCCAGATAGCCCGGGTCGTCGGCTGCAAACTTGAAGGAGACAGCCCCCAAAGCGTGCTTGAATGGCAGGTTGATTGCCTCGTTGTTGCTGCCTGCATGGCACACCGAGGCCACCTTGCCTGTATATAGTATGTCTTCTTGAAGAGTCAGATCAATGGGGACTATCGCTCCGTGGCCATCCACGAGCGTATCCCGTTTCTGGGGCCAATAGGCATATACGGCCATTGCCGGATTGCCTCCCATCGGATAATATGCCTCTGCACTGTCGGGCACAAGGGCATTGTCGGCCTCGATGTTGTAAGGGCAGTTGCGGAGCGGGTGTTGGAATATCTCCTCATCAGCCGTCTGCCACGTCAGTGTATCTATGCATTCCGCCTCTGTGCGTATGCCATAGATGCCTATTTGTTTTCCGCTTTTTGCCGTAAGCGGCAACGTTGTGTCTGTAATAATCGCGCGTGTCGGTTCAACCAATGGAGTCATGGTTATGCTGAAGCGCACAGCCACCGGCTCTCCGGGAGTGTAACCTCCCAAAGAGTCCGATTCGCTGCACGATGTCAGTA
>CAZTPB010000085.1:0-8246 GCA_964614555.1 uncultured Bacteroides sp. | reverse complement strand
GATTCATTCAATTTATTTAATTTATTTTGAGCGGGCATTAAAAGCCCGCTCTTTACTACCCGCGAAGCGGGTCGAAAAAAATGATGTAACATGGCAAATTATGCAGTTGATTCATTGGAACAAGTCATCCATCGTCAGCATACTCTGAAGCTGATTGGTATTTGAATTTGGAGTGACACCGTAAGAAGTTATCAGGGTCTGATGAACAGCCTTGGTTGTGCCGGTTTCTTCACGGAACAAATCCAGCCGATGCTGCATCTTTAATGTGTCCTCCTCCGTAAGGTGATAAAGGCTCTTGCTGTATTTCATCTCACAAATGTTTATCGTATCATCGTTCCGGTCAATGAGCAAGTCAATCTGCGCTTCCTTGCGAGGCCATGCATGTGCCGTACTGATGACTGCACCGAATCCGAGTGCTTTCTTTATCTGTTCGATGTGCTGCAGGCATACCCGTTCAAATGCCAGTCCGGCCCATGTGTTATGGAGGGGCGAATTGTACATTGTAGTCCAGAAATGCTTGTCGCCATTATTGTTTTTCAGGATAAACTGGAAGTAGAATAATGTGTAATTGTCCATGAGCTGATAAACGGAATCTTTCACTTCCTTTCCTATACAAGTGTATTTTCTGATAAATCCACATTGTTCCAGCTCCTTTAATGCCTTACTGAAGACACCCGAATCTTTCAACTTGGCTTTTTTGAGAATGTCGTCACGCATCAAGCCGATTTTCCTCGTAGCCAATGCTTGGATGATAGATATGTGAATAGTCGGATTTTTAAAAAGGGAAGCATAAAGTGCATCGTATTCTCTCGTCATTTCGCCATCTTCATCAAAGAACATGTGGTCAAAGTTCTGTGCCACACTTTGACCTTTCTTCATGAAGCTCCAGTAATAAGGGATACCACCTATTGCCATGTAGGTTTCCATGACATTCCTCTTTGTCAGTCCGAGATTCAAGCTTGTACTGTATTTTTCACATTCACGCAGTGTGAACGGACGCAAGTGAATCTTCTTGGTCAGACGATTGTGAAGTCCGCCATAATTCATGATAATGTTGTCTATAATCCAGGATGTGGCACTGCCACATACTATCAGCAGAATATCGCGACGTGTTGTAGCCCAACCGTTCCAAAAATGATCAAGAGCACGTATGAAGTTTGAACGGGGAGTGTCCATCCATGGCAATTCATCGATAAACACCACTTTCTTGCCTTCGGGAAGAGAACTCAGCCAATCCTCAAGCATATGGAAAGCATCACTCCATGACTGTGGCAATGCCCTCTTCTTCATTCCCATATTATAGAGCGACTGCCTGAACTCCTTAAGCTGCTCTTTGAGAGGAGCATCAAGTATGCCTGTATGCTGGAATGCAAATTGATAGTCGAATGTTTCACGTATCAAGTACGTCTTGCCAACTCTACGCCTGCCATATATGGCGACGAACTCAGATGCATTTGAATGAAGCGCATCCGATAATTCTGCTTTTTCCTTTTCACGACCGATGAGCATGATGTGTAAATTATGTATGTTAATTACTTGGGCAAAGGTACTTATTATTTTTGAACCACACCCATGTTTCGATAGAAAATCAGTCTGAAACCTTCGGAAATCTATTGTTTTTGGGCAGATTTCCGAAAGTTTCGGCACATTTTTGCCTGTTCCTGCTATGATTGGACGAGCGAATTTATAGAACCCATCTTAAAAACGTTTTTATTATGCAACTGAAACCAAACTCCCTCCTCCAAGGAGGGAAATACCGCATCGAGCGTGTGCTGGGCCAAGGTGGCTTCGGCATCACCTACCTTGCTGCTACGAAATTTACCACCCAGGGAGAATTAGGCTCTATGGAGGTGGAAGCCCATGTGGCTATCAAAGAGTTCTTCATGAGCGAAATCAACAGCCGGAAGAGTGACGACAGCAGGGTTGAGGGCTCTTCCGGAACTGTTTTTTCCAATTATCGGAGGAAGTTCAAGACGGAGGCACAGAACTTGGCAAAGCTGGCTCACCCCAACATCGTGAAGGTGTATGATGTGTTTGACGAGAACAACACGACGTACTACGTGATGGAGTTTATCGACGGACAGGACTTGGACCATTACATCAGGCAATGCGGGCATATCCCCGAAAAAGAGGCGGTAGGCATTGTCGGTGAGATAGGCAAGGCCTTGGGATACATGCACTCCCAGAAGATGCTCCATTTGGACATGAAACCCAAAAATGTGATGCGCCGCAGGGATGGCAGGTGTTGTCTGATAGACTTCGGACTGTCGAAACAGTTCGACGAAAAAGGCGAGCCGGAATCGAGCACCACCATCGGATTAGGCACTCCCGGATATGCCCCGCTGGAGCAGTCGCAATACAAACAGGACGGAACGTTTCCTGCCACACTTGATGTCTATGCCTTGGGATCCACACTCTACAAGATGTTGTCGGGCGAGCGTCCGCCCATGGCCTCGGATGTGCTCAATCTGGGATTCCCGGCCGGGAAACTGCGGGTGGCGAATGTGTCGGAAAAGACGGTATCTGCCGTGAAAAAGGCCATGAATCCCATCCGTGTCGAGCGGTATCAGACGGTCGGGGCACTTTTGAAAGACCTGCCGGCATACACCGCGAACGATGACGAAAAGACTGAAATCAAGCGTGACGATGAAAAACGTCCGACAGTGAAGAGGTATGCCTGGCAAGAGCGGCACTGGTTGGCAAACCTTGCGTTGGGGGGGATGTGTGCGTATCTGGTGTGTCTGGGTATCGTGAGTTTTGATTGGGGATATATGTTTGAATCTCCAGAGAACAGGTGGATGGAGTGGTATATGGTTGTGGCATTGGGAGTGTCGTTGCACTTCTCTATACTCCTGCTGCAAGGACAGAAATGCCGGTGGTACATCCCTCTGATAGTGAATCTGCATCCCGTAGCAGCTGTCTTTATCACGTTGCCTTACGGGGTGGCGTTGCTGAGCCTGTTCATCAAACGCAATGGCCTGTCGGGGTGGAAAATGCTGGATAAGGACCGCCTGGACAAGTGCCGGCTGTGGAACAAGGAGCGGCACTTTGTCGTGAATGCGATGGTTGTGTTTGTGACAGGAATCACACTCTTATTGTTGTTGGGGACAGGGCTCGATTTGGATCGCGGTTATTCTCATTATGATTACGATATGGTGTTCAGCCTTGTAATGCTGTCATTGTATGGCCTGTATCTTCTTTTAAGGAATGCCGTCTGTTGGGCAATGCTGGTAGCGGGAGGTCTCATATTGACTCTTGTCAGTGAAGAGATTGCCGGACACAACGACCATTTTCCGGTGTTCCTGCTATTTTGCCTGTATGCTCTCCTGGCAGCTGCCTTGCTCATCCGAAAGAATGGCAAGTCAGCTTGGAGCCTGATGAAATGAATATAGGGAGGTTCTATAACTAATCAAACGATATAAAACCATGAACAAGAACAAGTATCTTTATCTGAACTCCCGCGATGAGTTCTTCAGAGTAGATGTTTCCAAAATCGTCTATTTTGAGTCCGACGGGAACTACACCAACATCGTCCTGAGCAACAAGGTGAAGGCCACCGTATGCATGAACCTGGCCCGGATGCAGGAAATCCTGCACGAGCGACTCAAGGAGTCTGTGGGCATCTTTGCCCGGGTGGGCAAACGCCACATCATCAACTTGAACTATGTCTATCAGATAGCCATTGTCCGCCAGAAGCTGGTGCTGGGCGACGGGGAGAACTTTGAATACCAGCTCGGCATCTCCAAGGAGGCTTTGAAGGGGCTGAGGGAGATGTACGTCACCAAACTGGCGGTGCAGGAAGAGTAAAAGCCGGATGGCAGAATAAACAACGAACAGAACTATAATAATTATGGAAAAACTGAAAGGAAAAAAAATCCTGATAGGAAAAGAGCCGGGACAAGGACGCCTGCTGGTGGCCGTGTCCGACTGTGGAAAGAGTGCGGCCATAGGGACGGCCGGAAGTGTGCCGGGCAGCGTGAGCCGCTGCAAACCGGCAGAGGGAGTGGCTCATGCAGAAGTGGCCATCGACGCGAACGGCCGGATGGTGGTGAAGAATCTGAAATCCATGAACATCACGTTTGTGAATGGCCTTGAGACGGCCTCCAAACGGGTGGAGGTCTCAGACACCATCGAATTGGGGAAGGACCGATTCAGAATCAATCTGCCTGTTGTGCTGGATACCGCCAGAAAACTGGTGGGAGGAGGTAACATAACCAAGACCTTCAATATAGCGCACCTTGAAGTGGCCTGGAATGATTATCACGACGCTTTGCGCGACTTGCGGGAAAAACAGAAAAGGGTGAACCTGATACGTACAGGCTGTGGCATCTTCACCATGTGCGCCATGCCCTGTATCTTCCTCTTTGGACCGGTGGGATACATTCTGACGGGTGTAGGTATCATTGGAAACATCTACAGCTTTATCGGACTGAAAAATGACAATACGGCCGATGAGCAGGAGCGTATCGCCGAAAGGTTTCAGGAGCGGTATGTCTGTCCCAACCCCGAATGCAACAAATACCTCGGGATTCTCAGCTACAAACTGCTCAAGAAGCAGTATTCCATGCATTGCCCCTATTGCAAGTGTGAATATGTGGAGAAGAAGTAGTTACTCGTAACTAAAGGGAGGTTCTATAAATTAGTTCCTTCGTTTGTTTTGGTTGGTTTTCTGCTTGGATGCTTTGCTTGTCTTTTTGGTCTTTTTATCCTTATCTTCTTGATACGTAGCCCGCTACGCATCTTCACAGATAAGGATAAAAATCCTCAAAAATCCAAAGCAAATCCTCTCAAGCTAATTTATAGAACCTCCCTAAAAAACATTTCGTGTAGAAACCCCACCCTTTCATACAGGATGGCTCTGAAACTTTGCAGCAGTGGACAACTGTCTTTACCTTTGCATCGGAAATCAAAATAAAAACAACTTTAAAAGCTTATAATTATGGAAGAAAGTAGAAACGCTGAGATCAAGAAGAATGTGGCAACAGGTGCAAGCACCGCCGTAGGTGCCACAGCAGGTGTCATCATCGGAACAGTAGTCTCTCCTGTAGAGGCACAGGCACAAGAAGCACCGGCTCCCCAACCCGTAGCCGAACCGACTCCTGCCCCCAAACCGACTCCAGAACCAACCCCCGAACCTGCCCCCGAACCTACACCTGAACCTGCCCCCGAACCCCATCCCGAGGTGGAAGTGCTGGCTTATGACCGCATCACCAATGAAGACGGCAGTCAGATGGACCTTGCTGTGGTCAATGTGGGTGGCAATGAAGTGGGGGTGCTGGATGCAGACCTTGACGGTGAGGCTGATGTGTTGATTTGCGACATCAATCAGAATGGAGTGATTGAGGACGGAGAATACGAGGTGGTACAGGGACAGGAAATTGCCATGCAGCCCTTGCAGGATGCTGCCGGATTCACCCCGGAGTATGCACAGAACGACCTCCCTGACTATGTGAACGATGCGGATGTGGAACCTTATATGGCATAATAATAAAGAACAGGCAACTATGAACTTGAGAACAATCATGATGGGAGTTTCACTCCTCGCCGGGATAGGGGGCTATGCCCACGATTTCTCGGTCGTGCAGAACGGACAACGGCTGTTCTTCGAAATCACAAACAAGACAAAGAGGACGGTGATGGTCACCTACAAGGGGAGCATCAAGGACAAAGCGGCTCCGGAGGTGGCGGGTACGGTTGAAATACCGTCGAAAGTAAAGCATGACAATGTCGTGTATGAAGTGACGGCTATCGGTCCGAAAGCCTTTGCCAATGCCAAACGCCTGAAAGGGGTGGTCATCCCCTCCGGCATTGGGGCAATCGGGGATTTTGCCTTTGAAGGGTGCGACTCGCTGGGAAGTGTCGTGTTCCCCGGAAATGTGGTCACTTTGGGGCAGGGGGTCTTCTTCCGCTGTCCGATGATTGAACATGTGACAGTCGGCAGCGACTGGAAGGCGATAGATCTGGCCATGTTCCGCTGGAGCGAAAAGCTGGCCGCCATCAATATCCCGGCCAAAGTGGAGAAGATACAGGGACTGAAAAGAGTCGTCGGGCTGGAGACGGTGACCGTAGATCCGAACAACGGGAAGTTTGCTTCGCACGACAATATGCTGTACAGCAAGGATGGCACCATCCTCTATGCCTGCCCGCGAGCCTATAGCGGAAAGGTGGTGGTGAAGGAGGGAACTGCCAACGTGCATCCGGGCGCATTGGCCGACTGCATGGGGATTACAGCCTTGGACTTTCCCGCTACGCTGAAAACGCTCTCTTTCCAGGAGACAGCAAGGCTGAACGGACTGGAATACATCCTCCTGCGGGCTGAAACCCCAATCATCACCGCCTACAAGGACGGAACAGGCAAATTCCTGCTTCAGAATGCCTCTGAAGAGGTGCAGATAGTGGTGCCGGCCAAGGCCAAGAACGCATATCTGGCTGTGATGGCCGTCGGAGCCGGTGAATATGCCGTCAGTCCGTCCGGGGAGATTCCCTACTTTGTCCCGGAGACAGAAATGCCGGCAAAGAAGCAGGTGAAAGGTGTAAAGAACGTTGATAAATATAAATGATGTGTCAGATGAAAAAGTGTGTATTATTGCTCTTCGTGGCAAGTATGTATAGCGCGATGGCCAGTCAGGCCTGTGCACAAGAGACGGCAACATCCAAGGGGAATCCCGTTGTGGAGTCGGTAAGGCTGAAGTCTCTTCAGGCTAAAAGGGACTCCTTGCAACAAGAGATTAGGGTGGAGGACGCCAAGCGCAATGCCCAGATAAACGGGGTGACCCCGGAACGGCAGGAGGAATTGAACAACCGGCAGGACTCCATCTGTCTCGACCTCCGATCGCAACTGGTGGAGGTGACGTTGGAAATCAAGGAAATGGCTCCTGATGTGGCCACTCCCCAATTCATGCAGCAATACAACCAACTGCTCGGAAAGAAGAGAAAAACGGATAAAGAGTGATTTGGTACAGAAATCCTACCCTTTCATGGAATACGCCTGAAAGCGTATGGCGATTCGGAAGAATGTCAGTAAATTTGCACTGACAAAAAAATCAGTAACAAACAAAAAAACAGCATTATGAATAAGAACAATTATGATGATGAAGCTACCCGTTTCGAGGAGACTTCATTCGAAACCCAAGAGACAACAACTGCACAGCAGGAGAACAATCAGCCGACAGGAAAACAAGGTAAGAAAGGTGCCTGGAAACAGGCGGCGGTGGGAGCTGCCAGCGGACTTGTGATAGGCAGTGTATCTACCGTGCTTATGGGTAGCAACATCGAACCTGCCCCTGATCCTGATCCTGTACCTGGACCTGAACCGAGCAATCACCGCGAGGAACTCTCGCACCCCGAATGGGTGGATGACGAGGTACAGGTGGCCACTACGGTGAATGACGATATGTCGTTCGGTGAGGCTTTTGCTGCTGCCCGTGCGGAAGTGGGACCCGGTGGTGTGTTTGAGTGGCACGGACAGCTCTATGGCACATACACCGCTGAGGAATGGGATAAGATGACTGCAGAGGAGAGGGCCGAATACAGCGACCATTTCAGTTGGAACCGGATAGATCACTCTGAAAGTGATGTGGCACAACATTCCACAGCGAACATCGCCAATGACGATGACATAGAGGTGGTATCTGTCAACCACGAAGAGCCGTCTGTACAGGCGGTGGAGACTGAGGTGGTGCAGGCCGGATATGAGAATCCGGATGCCGGGGAGACCGAAGTGGAAATACTCGGTGTGGTGCATGACGATGGGAGCGGCATGAACTTTGGTGGCATGACTGTCGGTGGCGAAGAGGTGATTCTGGTGGATGTGGATGGTGACATGACGTTTGACTATATGGCTGTTGATGCCAACGGCAACAATTCGTTCGAAGAGAATGAACTGGTGGACATCCAAAGCGAACAGCTGACTGTGAATGATTTGGGCGGATTTGTAAATGACCCGGCCGGGGATATGCTTGCCTCCAATGGCCCTGACTATACGACAGATGCAGTCTATGAAGCGTAAATTGATGAAACTGGTGATGTCAGCACTCCTGCTGGCGGTATGTGCGGGCGGGTATGCCCGCACATACCTGGTATCAGTAGGTATCGCTGACTATTCTTCTTTCCCGGGGAGGTTGAACAACTTGACCCTGACGGTGAAAGATGCAGAGACGATAGCTTGGCTCTATTCGGAGAACAATTCGGTGGATTATGCCCTGCTGCTCGATGGGAAGGCTACCAAAAGCCGGATTGTACGGGCG
>CAZTPB010000084.1:0-8627 GCA_964614555.1 uncultured Bacteroides sp. | reverse complement strand
TTAAAAGCCTATTTCCAAGGGAAGAAAGAACTGTTCAAGGGGTTGGCTATTGATGAACTTGAACAGGAATGGAAGGAGTATCCGGTGTTTCATATAGACTTCAATGGGATGGATTTTACCAAAGCAGGCACTTTGGAGACAAAAATAGAAGATGCTGTTGCTTCGTGGGAGAATATTTATGGTAAGACTCCAAACAGGAACACGATAGGTGACCGTTTTGCCGGTGTCTTGAAACGTGCCCATGAACAATACGGTCGTCGTTCTGTGGTGCTGATTGATGAATACGACAAGCCCGTCTTGGATGTACTTGATACGAACCTGACAGCGGAGATAGACGGTGAACATCGCCTGCTGGAGGATGTAAACCGCAATATTCTGAAAGGCTTTTATTCTGTGTTCAAAGCTGCGGATGCAGACCTTCAGTTTGTCTTGCTCACTGGCGTAACTAAGTTTTCGCAAGTGAGCGTCTTTAGCGGCTTCAACCAACCTGCGGACATCAGTATGGACAGGCGTTACGAAGCACTGTGCGGTATCACGGAAGAGGAACTTTACAGCTATTTTGATGCACCCATCAACGAGTTGGCCGTTCGCTATAAGTATAATGAAGAGGAGATGAAACTCTTTTTGAAACACCAGTATGACGGTTATCATTTCAGTGACAATCTGACGGACATCTACAATCCTTTCAGTCTGCTCAATGCTTTCGCGTCACAACGGGTGGATGATTATTGGTTCCGTACCGGTACGCCTACCTACCTCGTGCGTCTGCTCAACCACACTGATGAGAACTTGGACGAGATAACGGGCCGCTACTATGACCCCAGCGAGTTCATCGATTACAAGGCCGATATGGAGAAACCGCTGCCTATGATTTTCCAGAGCGGTTATCTGACCATTAAGGATTGTGATTTGTCCATGAACACCTTCCTGCTGGACTTTCCCAACAACGAAGTGCGCAAGGGGTTTGTCACTCTGGTGGCCAATGATTATTTGAAGACCAAGAACGATGCAGGCAGTTGGGCGCGCGATTTGGTGAAAGCTCTCAAAGTGGCTGACCTCGACCGTTTTCGCAAACTCCTCACGGGCTTCTTGGCTGACATCCCTTACACGATGCGCCGCAAGGAGACGGAGCGTGAGCGAGAACGTTATTTCCACTATACCTTTTATCTGTTAATGCGCATGGTCAGTTGCTATACCGTCTATACCGAGAAACAGCAGAGCGAGGGTAGGGTGGACTGCATCGTGGAAGTGCCCGGCTACATCTACATTTTTGAGTTCAAGCTCGATGGTACGGCACAAGAGGCTTTGCAACAGATTGAGGAAAAAGGTTATGCCCTCCCATACATAGCCGACAACCGCAAGGTCTACCGTATCGGTGTCAGCTTCTCTTCCGAGACCGGTACGGTCAGCGATTGGGCGGTAGAGGCGTAATCGACTATTTGATTTATTTGAGCGGGCATAAAAAAGCCCGCTCTTCACACTACCCGCGAAGCGGGGCATCTGTGAAGTGCAATAATAGTTCGTTGACAGAGTGTGTTTGGCGCATTACAAATGCTTATATTCAATACCTTCGCGTTGCAAACGCGAAGGGGCTACAAAGGAACATATTTCCTTCCAAATATCCAAGAGTTTCGGAGTTTATTTGGTCGTTTATGTAACATTTTGTCACTCCGCCCCTCTTTGTTAAGAGGCCAATTCCTGCATGATTATGCGCAAACCGTTTCTGATTTCGCAAGAATATGCAGAAAAAGCAGGTTTTGGGGCCTCTTATTCGCGTTAGAATAGTCTTGAAAGAGACTGGAAATTGAATGAATTTTGGGGTAAAAGGCTCCAAACTCCCCGCATTTATGCAGATGTTTTTTGTGAAGAAGAAAAAATGCGCCTTGCATTTTTTCAAATGCGGCTTGCAGTTGGTGCAAATGTGACTTGCTTTTCAAGATATGCAAGGCGCATTTGGAAAAAAGTAAGGCGCATTTGGACAAGTGTGCCTGACACAGGTATAACCTGTTCGCATCATCTGCGTTATCTGCGTCATCTGCGGATGAAAAATTCACTTCTGTATTTTTTTAGGCGGCAATATTTTCAATAAAAATTCCCTGTATTATATAGTAAATCAGTGCAATACGTGGTTTTGAGACCAATAAGAATCGCGTATTTCCATCCGCTTTTCTTTTCAGACGGAAATACGCGATTCTCACGAGGTGAATATACAATCTGACATTTTGATATTTTTGAGAAGTGTGAACAAGGAGGCAGCAAAAGGAGACTTTATGCTCACGATAAGCAGTCAATTGAATAAAAATGTCTCATATTCCTCTTTCATGTAAAGAAAAAGATGTATATTTGCCCAATCGTTACCAGAACAAACATCAAACACACCATATATCATGAAAATGAAAGGAATCTTGGCCAGTCTGATGCTGCTTGGTGCAGCCTTCGGAGCCAACGCACAACCCAAGTATGATTTTGACAAACTGCAACGTGAGAAGTTGGGACGCGGTGTGGTGGCCGTGCGTCAGAGTGAAACAGAGACTTGCCTGACGTGGCGCTATCTCTCCGATGACCCGGTGGAGACTGCATTCAATATCTATCGCGACGGACAACCGGTGGCTACTGTGCCTGCCGGTGGAGCTACCATGTGGGTGGACGGGCAGACGGGAGGAAAGGCTGCCGCCTACGAAGTACGCCCTGTGGTGAATGGGGTGGAGACTCATCAGGGCGATGGGAAATATACCCTTGCCGCCGATGCCGGAGTGGGCTATCTGAATATCCCTTTGCAAAAGCCTGAGGATGGAAAGACTCCTTCAGGACAGACCTATACCTATAGTGCCAACGATGCCGCCATAGGCGATGTGGATGGCGATGGCGAATACGAAATCGTCCTGAAATGGGAACCCAGCAACGCCCACGACAATGCGCATGACGGCTACACGGGCAATGTGCTCTTTGACTGTTACCGTCTGACAGGTGAACGCTTGTGGCGTATCGACCTTGGCCGCAACATCCGTGCGGGTGCCCACTACACACAATTTATGGTGTACGACCTCGATGGCGACAACCGGGCCGAGGTGGTGATGAAGACCGGTGACGGTACTATTGATGGCTTGGGCAAAGTGATTGGCGATGCCGATGCCGACTGGCGCGAACATGGTGACACCGTGGGTCAATACCAACGCATGATTGAGTTTGAAAAGATGAGGAAGGAGCGCGAAGAGCGCATGAGAGCAGAAGGGAATCGCCCCGAGATGAACGGACAGCGTCCGCCTCAGGGAGATAGAAACCGTAATGGTCAGCAACAGCGTCAGCGTCGCGGTTTCCGTATGCCTGTCCCTCAGAATCAGGGACGTATCTTGACCGGCAATGAATACCTGACTGTATTCAGCGGCTTGACAGGCGAAGCGCTCTGCACCATAGATTATGTACCCGAACGTGGCGAACTGAGGGATTGGGGCGATGGCAATGCCAACCGCTCTGACCGCTACCTGGCTTGTGTGGCCTATCTCGACGGTGTGCATCCCAGTGTAGTGATGTGTCGCGGATACTATACACGCACCGTGCTGGCCGCTTTTGATTGGGATGGCAAGCAACTGAAGCCGCGTTGGGTGTTCGACTCTAATGAGAAGGGGAACAACGACTATGCCGGACAGGGGAACCACAACCTGCGTGTGGGCGATGTGGATGGCGACGGGTGCGATGAAATCATCTACGGCTCGATGGCTGTGGACAATGATGGTAAGGGACTCTATACGACCCGTATGGGGCACGGAGATGCCATGCACCTGACGGGATTCTTCCCCGACTCGGACAAGTTGCAAGTGTGGGATTGTCACGAGAACCGTCGCGATGGCTCCACTTTCCGCGATGCGGCTACGGGGGAAGTCATCTTCCAGATAAAATCGGGCGAAGATGTGGGCCGTTGCATGGCGGCAGACATTGACCCGACTTCGTGGGGCGTAGAGATGTGGTCGCTTGCCACAGGAGGTATCCGCAATGTGAAGGGCGAGGTGATCAATGAAAACCCCGGACGGCTCCCGTGCAACATGGCCGTTTGGTGGGACGGTGACCTCTCGCGTGAGTTGCTTGATGGCAACCGTATCTCCAAATACAATTGGAGGAATCGTCAGTGCGAAGAACTGGTGACACTTGAAGGTGTGCGCAACAATGGCACCAAAAGCAATCCTTGCCTGCACGCCGACATCCTCGGCGACTGGCGCGAAGAGGTGCTCCTGCGCACAGAGGACAATTCAGCCCTGCGCCTTTACGTTTCGACCATTCCCACCGAATACCGCTTCCATACGTTCTTGGAAGACCCTGTTTACCGCATCAGCATCGCCACACAGAATGTGGCTTACAACCAACCTACCCAGCAGGGATTCTACTTCGGCACTGACCTGAAACCGGGACTTTTCCGTGGATTTGAAATCAAGAAATAATGAACAAACATAGAATGACTATAACAAAGACTTTTGCCCTTGCTGCCCTGACAGGCTTGTCGGGTGTGGCTTGCACTGCCCCGCAAGGAAAAAACGTTGAGGAAATTGCCATCAACGACTCGAACACTCCGTTGCATTTGTTGCAGCCCGATTATGAAATGCCCTACGGCATACCCACTGTCGAAGAGGTCAAGAGCCATATGGACCGTGTGCTCGGCTACTTGGAAGAGTGTACGCCCGCACGGATTGTTGACCCGAAGAGCGGACAGGAACTGACTGACTATACCGCTCTGACACCTGATGCAGCCTTACATCAGGGGACTTTCCGCCTGACCAGCTACGAGTGGGGCGTGACCTACTCGGCCATGCTGGCAGCAACCGAGGCTACCGGCGACGAAGCCTATCGCACTTATGTGACAGACCGCTTCCGCCTGCTTGCCACAACGGCTCCTCACTTCCGTGCCAAATTGGACAGGCAAGAGGAGGTAGAGGCACAAATGCGCAAGATGCTCAAGCCCGCTGCACTCGACGATGCCGGTGCCATGTGTGCCGCCATGATTAAGATGCAGCTGCAGAACGACAGCCTCCATCTGAGACCGCTTATCGAGAATTATATCAGCTACATCATGAACGACGAATACCGTTTGGCCGACGGCACTTTTGCCCGCACCCGTCCTTTCCTCAACACTGTCTGGCTGGACGATATGTTCATGGGCATCCCCCCCGTGGCCTGGTATTCACTCATAGCCGGTGCCGAGCAACCCCGTTATCAGGAAGAGGCTGTTCGTCAGGTGCTTCAGTTTGCCCAACGGATGTGGGTACCCGAAAAGAACCTCTTCCGCCACGGATGGGTGGAGAGCATGGCGGACCATCCCTCTTTCCATTGGGGACGCGCCAACGGATGGGCTTTGCTCACGCTGTGCGAGGTGCTGGATGTTTTGCCTGAGGACTATCCCCGGCGTGCAGAAATCATGACTCTCTACCGCAACCATGTGCGCGGTTTGGCGGCCTTGCAGAGCGGACAAGGATTCTGGCATCAGTTGCTCGACCGCAACGACTCTTACCTGGAGACTTCGGCCACGGCTATCTACGCTTATTGCATGGCTCACGGTATCAACAAAGGGTGGCTGGATGCCATGACCTACGGCCCTGTGGCCCTGTTGGCCTGGAATGCTGTCACCACTCAGATTGACGGACAAGGCCGGGTGGGTGGCACTTGTGTGGGCACCGGCATGGCTTTTGACCCCGCCTTTTACTATCATCGTCCGGTCCACAAGATGGCAGCTCATGGCTATGGCCCTGTCATCTGGGCGGGCGCAGAGATTATCAATCTGCTGAAAAGCCGACATCCGAAGATGAACGACAGTGCTGTCCTTTTCTATCGCACCGAGCAGAAGACTGACAAACCCATTTTCCGCGAAAATGAATCGGCAGAGGTGGAATGGTAAGTGCTAATAGCTACGAGTGATGAGCTACAAGCTACGAGTGAGCCATCCGGTCTCTGTCATTCTGAGCGAAGCCGAAGAATCTCTAAGACCGTCAGAAGCTGAAACATAAGCGATTATACATGCGAAACTTAAACAAACTAATTAGAGAAAGATAGAATTAACCTAAAAACGAAGAGAAATGAAAAGAGAAGCATTCAAAATGTTCCTGAAGCCCGGCTTCGAGGAAGAGTATGAGAGACGCCATGCCGCCATTTGGCCCGAATTGAAAGAGTTGTTGTCCAAGAACGGAGTGTATGACTACTCCATCTATTGGGACAAGGACACCAACATCCTGTTCGCTTTCCAGAAAACCAAAGGTGAGGAGTCTTCACAGGATATGGGCACCAACCCCATCGTGCAGAAGTGGTGGGACTATATGGCCGACATCATGGAGGTGAACGCAGACAATTCGCCCGTCTCCATCCCCCTGCCTGAAGTGTTCCACATGGACTGAAATAAAGGGCGTGTGGCAAAATGATGCCATTAATTCAGGCGCGGATTTTTTCGCTTTGCTCAAGTGAAAAATCCGCGCCTGATTTTATTTTTGACACTTTTTCTTTCAGCACTTTTTTATTGTTGCACAATCACACCACCCTGCGGGGCAATGGTGACGGTGAGCAGGCTGTTCTTCTTCACCTTCACGGGCTTCACCTGTGGGGCAAGGGTCTTGGCATGGTCATCGTAGAGCATGACCTCTGTACCGGCCTCGAACATGGGCAGCGAAAGCTTGAGCTTCAGCGGCTCGGCAGTGGCATTGATGCCGGCTACGTACCAAGTATCACCGTGGCGGCGGGCAATGACACAGTATTTGCCGGGATAGCCGTCGATGAAGCGGGTTTCGTCCCAGATGGTGGGAATCTGCTTCATAAAATCGATGCAGAGTGCCGGTGCATCCGTCAGATTATTGGGTGCAAGGGCAAAGTTCTGAATCGGATTCTGGAAAAGCACAGCCGTGGCCAACTGGAAGACATCGGTCGTCCGACGGATGCGTCCGCCGTCATTGGTACGGTTGTGGCGCTTGTTGAGCAGTGTGCCTCCGAACTCCATGCAGCCCACTGCATTACGGATGAAGGGGTGCAGACAGGCATTGAATGCCTCAGCATCGTTGGCCTCTTGTGTGAAGATAAGGTTCTCGCTGGCCAACACGGCTTCGCTACCCACGTAGTTAGGATACATACGCTCCCAGCCGCGCGGCAGGGTGCATCCGTGGAAGATAATCATCAGTCCGTAGTCGTTGGCATCGCTGAGGATGTCTTCGTAGATGGTCATCATCTCCTGCTTGTCGCTTCCGAAGAAATCCACCTTCAATCCCTTCACGCCCATCTTCTTGAGCCACTTCATCTCCTGCTTGCGCACGATGGAGTTGTGCATACGCTGGCGCGGCCCTTGCGGCGCATCGTTCCAATAACCGTTGGAGTTGTACCACATGAAGACATCAATACCCTTCGATTGGGCCAGACGGATGAGTTCTTCCACTTTCTCATAACCTATTTGCTTGTCCCACAAGCCATCGATAAGGATATACTCCCAGCCCATGGCCACAGCCAAATCGATGTATGCCTTCGTATCGTTGTAGTTCACTGCATTGTCTTGCCACATGATCCAGGGCCATACGGAACGGCCATAGGCATATTCCTGCGAAGGCTCGTAGAGCGGCTTCACCACGTCGAAGGCTACAGTGGTCTCCACAATGGGCTTCAGGTCAGCAGCTACGGTAAGCGTACGCCACGGAGTTTCACCGGGCAGACTGAGTCCGGGCGTAGAGCTGCCCAAGCCGTTCATTTCGCCCTCATGGGGAAACTCGATGGTATAGCGGCCGTCCGTGGTACCGTTGCTCAGGTGAGAGCCTACATAAGCACTGCTTACACCCGTCTCGCTGATAAGCACCCAACCGTCATCGCCCACATGGAAGAGACAGGGGAAGGTGTATCCGCAGTTGTTCTGCGTGGGTTCGCCCATCTTGGCATCGGGCTTGTAAGGCTCTTCGTAGCTGGGTTTGGTACGCATCCACCCCGTCATGGGCAGTGCCTGCTCGCAAAGAAAAGTGGTAGAGTGGTCAGGCAAATTGAAACCGGTGGCCTCGCTCTTGATGACGCACGAACGGGTATCGCCGTAAGAATGGGGGAAGACATATTTGAAAGCCACGTCATTGTTGCTCACGCGGAAGACCACATTCAGCGGACGTCGCTTGGCATCTGTAAGCGTACAGGTCACTTCATTGGCCTTGTAGTGCACATGGCTGCTCTTGATGGTTTTCAACGAATAGCAATCTTCCACAACCACAGGGGCGGAAGCTTTCAGCGAAAGCCCTTTGCTGAAGTCGCCGATGTTAGTGTGAAGTCCCAAAGGAGAATCTTCCAGCATCTGCTTGCCATTGTACATGATAGAATATACAGGACTTCCGCCATTCTCGCTGACTGTCACTTGCAACAGACTGTCGGGACTGTAGATTTTCACATCCTCGGCTTGAGCAACATTCATTCCCAAAATGAGGGAGAGGGGGAAAAGGATTTTTTTCATAATTTATTTAATGATAGGACCCTCCCCCAGCCCCTCCGCAAGGGAGGGGAGTAAAATGCCCATATCCTATAATGAAGGCTATCTACTCCCCTCCCTTGCGGAGGGGTCGGGGGAGGGTCTTTTTTTTATTTTCCGTTCTTCACAAACTTATATACACAGAAGGTCTTGGGACCAATCTCGGTGTTGA
>CAZTPB010000083.1:0-8650 GCA_964614555.1 uncultured Bacteroides sp. | reverse complement strand
AGAAGATGACTGACCAGAAGAGCGGACCTGTGCTGATGAAGACAGTATAGTCTTCGCGCATGTAGTTGAGAATCCATCCTACGATGGGGAAAGCCAATGCGGCAGGAATGACCAGCAGGTAGAAATATCTGCGCCCGAAGAGCCAGAGAATGTCGCCGAAGCGGGCACCGTGCACCTTGCGCAGTGCCACTTCGCGACGGCGGCGCTCGGTGTCGAGGGTAATGGCAGAATAGACTCCCAGCAGGGTGATGCTGAGGCTGACGAGGGCGAAGAAGAGTATGATGTCCTGCAGGATGATTTCAAATCCCTGCTCCTCCTCAATCTCCTTCATCAGAGTGATTATTCGTGGCTCGACGGTAGGTGGATATTCCTTGCGCAATTCCGCCAAAGCATGTTGACGCACAGTCTCCACCTGTCCGGGGTGGCACTTCAGATAGACGTGTCCGATGTAGGGCTGTGCTTGCCGTGCCTGATTCGCTGTCAGGAATATCCATCCACACTTGTTGTGAGCAATCATGCCGCGGTGACCCACGGTACGTTTGAAATGGCTTACGACGGCCGTCACCGTATAGGGGGTGTCATTACCACGGAGGTAGAACGAGCGTCCCAGGACATCCTCGTTGAAGAGGGCGGCAAACTCCGTGTCAACCGCTATCTGGTTTATCGTTTCGGGAAGCACTCCATGAATGACTTTGATGTTCATGAAGTCGTAATATTCGCGGGGCAGCTCTTCAAGCAGGGCATCTATCATGCTGTCGGGGTTCCCCTTCTCGGTGAGGATTCCGTTTCCCGAAACAGCGCCTAAAATATTCGCGTCCTTCGTCAGCACGGCCTTCACACCGGGGTGCGACTTCAGGCGTTCAATCAACACCAGTTTCTCATCGGGTCGCATCAGTGTGTATTCCCCGTTAAGCGGAATGGAGATGATATGTTCCTTTTCTGTACGCGACAGGTTGTCCATCACCGTACCCGTGGAGAGCCGGCCTTGCAGGTAGAAGGCCACCGTGAGGCTGACAAACACCCAGCAGATGAAGAACTGAAGCCCCATCATCAGGTCGCGTCCCAAGTGGCGCCGGATGCGCGGTGCATTGGTCGCTCCTGCCACTCCCCGTTGGATGGTGATGCGTTGGACGTAGAGGCTCACTCCAAAGCAGATGAAGGTGCAGAGGAGGAAGAGCCAGCCAATGTACTCCAACGACTCACTCATCAGGCGGCCGGCATCCAGTTCAAAGAAGTTGGTTATTTGTGGCGGCAATGTGATGTGGGCAGCCGTCAGCTCCACCAAGAATCGGCACAGCCAACCTGCGGCCAGCAACATCAGCACCACTTGGGTAAGTAGCATGAAGAAGAGGTCGCGCAGGCGGCATCCGAACATGCGGCGCAGGCTGTATTCGTGCGTGCGGTTCAGGATGCTTCCTACTATGAAGTGCAGGAAGTTGAGCAGGCCTACCAACAGGATAAGGGTGGCAAAAGCGATGATGACACTGTTGACCGTAGCCATGCCGTCAGCTACAGACTCGCCCATGCGGGTGGCTACTAAAGTCCTTTCACCGCGCTCTTCTCCTCTCAAATGGGTGAAGTTGGGAAGAATGGAGGCGTTCAGCTCGTGGTTGACATCATCCAAGTCTATCCCTTCGCGCATCAACCCATAAATGTAGCCTGTATAATTGTATGCGTATTGGCTCTTTCGGGCGGTACCCTCATCGTTCAGCACCAGGGCTTCTATTCCCATTTCAAAGAAACTGATGTTCTTTGGCAAATCAGCCATCACAGCTTGCACCGTGAAGGGCGCTCCGTTCCGACGACTGCTGTTGAAAACGCGCCCTACGGCCTCTGCTTCCGAGCCGAATATGCGGCGGGCCACCGAAGCTGCGAGCACCAGCGAGTTGGGCGTGTGGCTGGCATGTTCCCAACTGCCTGCAACCACCTTCAAGCTGAACACTTTGGCAAAGGAGGCATCTGTGTCGATGCTCTTCAAATATACCGGAGTAAGTTTGCCCGACGCATCCTCGTAACTGCTTACGAAGGGCAAACCTCCCAAGAGGGTGCAGACATCCTCCAGTGTGTTTGTGGAGAGCGTCTTCATCTTCTCCGCATCCATGGCGGAGACCGGTTGGAGATTGCCGTCGGATTCTTTCATGACCACCTCCGCAATGCGGTCGTAGTTCGGGAAATGTTTGTCCATGCCCATGATGTAGCGGCTGAAGTGCATACACAGGCTGAAGCAGACGAGGCTGGCCGAGAGGCCGAGCACACTGATGATGTTTTGCGAAAGATACTTCTGTATGTTTCGCCATGCGATAGTGATGTTGTGTTGTAACATGATCAATTCAGACTTATTTTTTACTCCACAAAGTTAGGATTCCGCATAATTACCACCAAGAAAAAATACAAAAATCGTACTTTTTAGAGTAAAAGTGTCCAAAAATTGGACACGACATTTTCAAAAAAACTGTTTTTTTGTGTTAAGCTCCATTTTAACAGGGGACGGAAACGCATTGAAAATTCAAGTCTGAGTCCTCATAACAGGTATGATATTTGGCTGTTCGAAAAACTTTGTTTACCTTTGTCGCGGATAATCCGAGCAGGTGTGTGCTGACGAAGCACTCTTTTGCGAGGTGATTCTACAAGTTAGGGGTGCTTGCCCAAGAGGGCAGGCTGAGATTATACCCTTTGAACCTGCTGGCGTAATTGCAGAGAGGAAACGGAACATAAATGATTGAGACTATATAATAGATATATGTTGTATTGACCGTATTCCCCCGAATACGGTCTTTTTTTATTTTTTTAATTATAAACATGGGATACGAAGGATTTGACAAATACGCATCGGAGTATGATGCGTGGTTTATGGAAAATAGCAATGTGCTGGAGTGTGAGGTGCGTCTTGTGGCGGCATGTATGGAGCAGTGCGGTGAGGTTCTCTCTATCGGTTGTGGAAGCGGATTGTTCGAGAAAATTCTATCTGACAGATATGGTATAAAAGTCACCAAAGGGATAGAACCCGCTGCAGCGATGGCTGCCATTGCACGGAAGCGCGGAATGGAAGTCACAGTGGGCACAGCCGAAGAAACCGATTATGGCTGTGAATGTTTCGATACGATACTCTTCAATGGATGTCCGTGCTACATGAATGACCTCAACCTTGCCTTACAGAAAGCCTATCGTGCCCTACGCCCCGGAGGAAAGGTAGTGGTCGTGGATGTGCCAAAGGAGAGTGCCTACGGACTGCTCTACAATTTGGCTCTGGCAGTAGGAACATGGGACCATCCTCTACTGACTGATGTGAAACCGCCTATGCCATACCCCATCGAACTGGTGAAGCAAGCCAATTGGCGCACGACAGCAGAGAAAGCCGAGAAACTGCAGCAGGCAGGATTCGCCAGACTGGAATACAAACAGACACTCACGGCATCGCCCTGCTATTCACATTTGGTGGTAGAAGACCCAACGGTGGGCTATGACCGGGGAGCATACGTAGCTATCTGTGGCTACAAAGTATAAACGAGCATAATTACTGGAAACATCATGCTGAACAGAGAAAATTTAGAGAGAGATTTTGCGTTGGTGCGCGAAAAAAGTCCGTTGGTACACAACATTACCAACTATGTGGCCATGAACTTTTCGGCCAATGCACTGTTGGCCTTGGGAGCATCTCCTGTGATGGCTCATGGTGCTGAAGAGATGGAGGATATGGTGACAATTGCTTCGGCACTGGTCATCAACATCGGTACGCTTGATACCGGGTGGGTGCACAGTATGCTGATAGCAGGCCGTGCGGCACACCGTTTGGGAAAACCTATCGTACTTGATCCCGTAGGGGCGGGTGCTACACCTTACCGCACAGAGGTGGCTTGGCAAATTGTCCGTGAGTGTAGCCCCACTATTATACGTGGCAATGCCTCGGAAATTATGGCGTTGGTGAATGCTGATGTCAAAAGTAAGGGGGTAGATAGCAGCCAGAGTTCGGACGATGCTTTGGAGTCGGCCAAACGATTGGCCCAACGCACAGATGCCGTGGTGGTTATCAGCGGTGCAACGGACTATATCACCGACGGTTTGCGTGTGGAAACTGTTACCAACGGCTCGCCCTTGATGACACGTGTGACGGCTATGGGTTGTACGGCCTCTTCGGTGGTGGGGGCTTTTGCGGCCATCAATGCCAATGCCTTCGAGGCTGCCCTCCATGCCATGGCGGTGATGGGCGTGTGTGGTGAATGTGCTGTCGCCCGAAAAGCTTCGCCCGGCTCACTTCATACCCACTTTGTGGATGCATTGTATGAGATTACTCCGGAGGAGTTGGGCGCACTGGCTACAAATGACAAAAGCCCTCGCCCCCAATGGAGCACTACCGCCTTTGCGGCTGTGGCCGATACGATGCGGAGCATTGAACAATATGAATTTATACAGCAGATGTTGGCAGGTACTCTGCCACAGGAGCACTTTGTACGCTACTTGCAGCAGGATAAAATATACCTGAAAGAGTACTCGCGCGACCTTTATGCCGTGGCTGATATGATGGCCGACAAGACTGAAGGCGACTTTTTTCGCGCTACGGCCAAAGAGGGTATGGAGAGCGAGAATGCCATGCAGGCAATGCTCAGTGAACGGTTCGGCATCGGTGGCGAAGCATTGCCTGTAGCCACCACGCTACGATATACCCGTTTCCTTCGCTACTACACCGATACGATGGATGTACCCGTAGTGCTTGCTGCGGTATTGCCTTGTTACTGGGTGTACAACGAGGTGGGTAAATACCTTGTGGCGCAAGAACTCAGTCCTGACAATCCTTATAAGGAGTGGATAGAGACCTACGGATCGCCCGAGATGGACAAAGCTACCAATTATGTGGTAAGTCTTCTCGATCGCTTGGCCGAGGGGTGTACACCCGAGAAGCAAGCTCTCATGCGACACATATTCGCTGAGGGATGCGCATTAGAACTGGAGTTCTTCATGATAGGCAGCAGTGATAATTGACAAACAAAAAAACGTTAGATAGAATGAAAAAGACTTTTGACCTCTCCCTTTATTTGGTTACCGACCGCGCGCTTGCGGGTGGCCGGGACATGGCATGGATAGTACGTGAAGCCGCAGCAGGTGGTGTCACGATGGTACAACTCCGTGAGAAGGAGTGCTCTACAGCCGAGTTTGTCAACTTGGCGCGCAAACTGAAAACGGCCTTGGCTCCTCTTGGCATACCTCTCATCATTAATGACCGTGTAGATGTGGCTCTTGCAGTAGATGCTGACGGTGTACACATAGGACAGAGTGATATGCCCTACCACGTGGCCCGTCAATTGTTGGGAGCGGATAAGATTATTGGTCTCTCGGTGGAGACGATGGACGAAGTCATTGCAGCCAATGCTCTCGATGTGGATTATATCGGTATATCGCCCGTGTATGCCACAGCCACAAAAACGGATACACTCACTCCCTTCGGTCTCAGTGGTGTGGATGAGGTGATACGTCTATCGCGTCATCGCTGTGTGGCCATTGGTGGTATGAACTGTGGAACTGTCGGTGAAGTCATTGCCCACGGTGTGGAGGGTGTGGCCGTAGTGTCGGCTATTGTGGCGACAGAATCGCCACGCGAAGCTTCGGCCGAACTGATGGCAATAATAAAGGAAAAAAGACCCATTACCGCACAAAAAAATCAGAACTCGGAAATCAAAATTCAAAATTATCCTCGTGTACTGACCATTGCCGGTAGTGACTCGGGAGGTGGTGCCGGCATACAGGCTGACATCAAGAGCATCTCGGCCAACGGATGTTTTGCTACATCAGCCATTACGGCTATTACGGCACAGAATACATTGGGAGTGGATGCTGTACAAGGGCTTCCCATAGAGATTATCGAAGGACAGATAGAGGCGGTGCTCAGCGACATTGGTACCGACAGTATAAAAATAGGGATGCTACACTCTGCCGAAGTGGTACGTTGTGTCGCACGTATGCTGAAGAAATATAATGTAGGGGATATTGTACTAGACCCCGTAATGGTGTCAACTTCAGGCCATAGGCTTATAGAGGAAAGTGCCATTGAAGTGCTGAAAAGTGAACTCTTACCTTTGGCGCGTGTCATTACCCCCAATATTCCCGAGGCAGAAATCCTGCTGGGAGAATCCATCGAGAAGCAGGGAGAACTGCCCGAAGCAGCACGCCGTCTGGCGGAGATGTATAATGTATCGGTATTACTTAAGGCAGGACACTTGGTGGATGCCGAACTCATTGATATCTTCTATAATCGTGAGACGAATTCGGTGGTTGAACTTAGTGCCCTTCGCATAGATACCCCCAATACTCACGGAACGGGATGTACACTTTCCAGCGCTTTTGCTGCCCAATTGGCCAAGGGATTGCCACTCACCGAAGCGGCCAAAGCGGCCAAAGCATATATCTATAATGCGATTGTACATGGTGCGGCTTACAGAATCGGGCATGGACACGGACCTGTGTGTCACTTCTACGACAGCAGAATACGCTGAATGAAAAGACTCAGGGATACTTCCTCTCGTCGGGACATTTTTGACGCTACAAAAAAGCGGTGCAACCTTTCGAGGTTGCACCGCTTTTAAGTTATTTGAATGGAGAGTGGATTACTCCACCTCGCTATAATCAAGTACATTCTTACGGTTGGCCAAAATGCGGTCATACTCCTCACGAGAACCAACAACAATTTTGTCGAACTCGCGCTGACCTGTACCGGCAGGGATGAGGTGACCGCAGATGACGTTCTCCTTCATACCTTCGAGACGGTCAACCTTACCGTTAATAGCGGCATCGTTGAGTACCTTGGTTGTCTCCTGGAACGAAGCAGCCGACATGAACGAGCTGGTCTGCAAAGCGGCACGTGTAATACCCTGAAGAATCTGGGTAGATGTAGCGGGCACGGCATCGCGAACCTGTACGGGTTTCAAGTCACGGCGTTTCAGCATAGAGTTCTCATCGCGAAGTTTACGAGCTGTAACAATCTGACCGGCATGGAGTGTCTCGCTATCGCCAGCGTCTGTCACAACTTTCTTACCCCAGATGCGGTCGTTCTCTTCCATGAAGTCGAGTTTGTCAACCACCTGTTGCTCGAGGAAGCGGGTATCACCCGGTTCGTTGATCTCTACCTTGCGCATCATCTGGCGAACGATAATCTCGAAGTGCTTGTCATTGATCTTCACACCTTGCAGACGGTACACATCCTGAACCTCGTTCACGATATACTCTTGTACAGCGGTGGGACCCTTGATGGCCAAGATGTCGGCCGGAGTGATGGCTCCATCAGAAAGCGGAGTACCGGCACGAACATAGTCGTTCTCCTGTACCAGAATCTGCTTGGAGAGAGCTACGAGATACTTCTTCACATCGCCAGTCTTTGAAGTAACAATGATTTCGCGGTTACCACGTTTCACCTTACCCATGGTGATTTCACCGTCGATTTCGGAAACCACTGCTGGGTTGGACGGGTTACGTGCTTCGAACAACTCGGTAACACGGGGAAGACCTCCGGTGATATCACCAGCCTTACCTGCTACACGAGGAATCTTCACGATGATGTCACCTGACTTGACAGCCTGCTTGTCCTCAACCACTACGTGACCACCCACGGGGAGGTTGTAAGTACGGATGAGCTCACCGTCTTCAGTGAGGATGTGCGCAGAGGGTACTTTGCCCTTATCTTTAGATTCGGTAATGATGATTTCGCGGAGACCGGTAGCTTCGTCTGACTCTACCTTGTAGGTGACACCTTCAATCACATTCTCGAACTCGATACGTCCGGCAGCTTCTGTAACGATAACGGCATTGAACGGATCCCACTTGGCAATGAGTGTGCCCTTCTCTACCGTTTCGCCATCGTTCACATAAAGCTTAGAACCGTAAGGAACAAGTTGAGTTGATATGATGATACCAGTATTGACATCGATGAAGCGAACTTCGGCCAAACGACCTACGACAACCTTTACGGCTTCGCCTGTCTCTTCCACACTATCTACAGTACGGAGTTCATCGAACTCGAGACGGGCATTGTGCTTGGCTACGATGGTTGCGTTGGCAGCAATGTTAGCCGCCGTACCACCGGCGTGGAAAGTACGGAGTGTCAACTGTGTACCCGGCTCACCAATAGATTGGGCAGCAATAACACCGACAGCCTCGCCCTTTTGTACCATCTTGCTGGTAGCCAAGTTGCGACCGTAGCACTTCATGCAGACACCCTTCTTGCTCTCACAAGTGAGTACTGAACGAATTTCAACGCTCTCGATGGGTGATTCTTCAATCTTCTGCGCAATGTCTTCGGTAATCTCTTCGCCACCAGCAACGATGAGCTCACCAGTGGTGGGATGAACGATATCGTGTACGGATACACGTCCCAAAATACGTTCGTACAGAGAGGCAATCACCTCATCGTTGTTCTTTAACGCTGTACATACGAGTCCGCGGAGTGTACCACAATCTTCTTCGTTGATAATTACATCGTGAGAAACATCTACCAGACGACGAGTCAAATAACCGGCATCGGCTGTCTTCAAGGCGGTATCGGCAAGACCCTTACGAGCTCCGTGGGTTGAGATAAAGTACTCAAGCACACTCAAACCTTCCTTGAAGTTAGAAAGAATCGGGTTTTCGATAATCTGTGCACCTTCGGCACCAGCCTTCTGAGGCT
>CAZTPB010000082.1:0-8703 GCA_964614555.1 uncultured Bacteroides sp. | reverse complement strand
GTAAATGACTGGAAAGCAAAAAGAATCATCTGCTAATAAGCAAAGTTGGGTTAAGGTTAATAAGGTTGGGTCAAGGCGTTGACCCTTTTTTTATGCCCATACATTTTCAATGACAATAGATTCTTACGCGACAAACTCCGGGCGTTTCTTCCGTGTCAGGTTCGGTTCAGAAGTGGAAAATAGGGGCTAAATCGTCAACTCCTTTTCGACCTTGGCACTGCGGCTGAAGTTGACCATGAGGACTCCGCCAAAGACCATGATGGCGGCAAGCACCTTTTGCCAGCCGAGGGTGTCCATGCCCAAACAGATGCTGATGATGGTGGCGATAATAGGCTGCACGTAAGAGTACATGCTGACCAAGGTGGGGCGGATGCACTTTTGCCCTACGGGAATGAGAAAATAGGTGATGAAGGTGGCGCACACGATGAGGTAGGCCAGTTCGGACAGGAAGGCGGATGACAGGCCGGCGTAGTGGAAAGTGGCTATTTCATGTCCGGCAAAGGGGAGTGACAAGAGGGTGGAGAACAAGAATATCCACTTCATGAAGGTGACTACCGGATAGCGGGCGATGAGGGGCTTGAACAAACCTAAATAGAGCGAGAAACTGAGACAGTTGGCTATGATGAGCAGGATGCCTTGGAGGCTGGTCTGACGTGAAGAGTCGGATGCGGACGTGCTGTTGAGTATCAGGAATATGATGCCGAAGAAGCTGAGCGCCACGCCTCCGGCTTTGCGCAAGGTGACAGGCTCTTTCAGGGTAAAGGCGGCAATGAACATCGTCAGGATGGGGGAGATGGAGCTGACGATGGAGCAATCCATGGGGGTGATGTCGGGGATGGCAATGAGGAAGGTGATTTGTGTGAGGAAGAAGCCTAATACGGAGGCCAGGAATATTTTCACATAATCCTGCCGTCGGATTTTTTCACCGGGAAGGAATAGCGAAATGAGCCAAAAGAGCAGACCAGCCCCGATGGAACGCAGGCAGAATAGTGCCATCGGTGAGATGAGGTGTCCGCTTGTCAAGTCTTTGCAGATAATGATGTTGATGCCAAAGATGGAGTATGCGATGAAACAGGCAAGATGCCCCAAGAGTTTTCTGTTCATGTTTTTAGAGACTGATTACCAGTGGAAGTGGGTATAAGTCACTTTTTAGGTGCGGATGAAACGGATTATTTCCCGACAGGGTCATAATTTATCCGTGCAATCCGCATCTAAAAAAAGGGTCTGTGATATGTTGTCTCACCGATAATCATTTTGCCAACAGTTCTTTTACGCAGGCTGAGATGGCGCGTCCTTCTGCACGTCCGGCCAATTGTTTGGTGGCTGCACCCATTACCTTGCCCATGTCTTGTGGGCCAGAGGCTCCGACAGCGGCAATGATCTCTTGTAAGGCTGCCGTCAGTTCGTCGGCAGAGAGTTGCTTGGGCATATACTCTTCAAGCACTGCTACTTGTGCCAGTTCGTCGGAAGCGAGGTCGGCACGTCCTTGGCCTTCATAAATGGCAGCTGCATCGCGTCCCTGCTTGGCCAGCTTCTGAATGAGCTTAAGGGCTGCTTCATCAGTCAGTTCATCGTTGGCTCCCGGAGCGGTTTTGGCTTCGAGAAATACTTTTTTCACGTTGCGCAGAGTCTCCAAGCGCACTTTGTCACGAGCCTTCATGGCCTCTTTGATATCGTTGCTGATTTGGTCGAATAGCATAATGATGTTTTTGGGGGTTGGATAAGATTGTAGAAATCTGTTCTGATATAAAAAAAGTCTGTTGTGCTTTCGCACGGCAGACTTTCAATTCTCTCAATAGTTCTCTTTCTTTGATTACTTTGCGCAAACAGAGTCGCACTTTGTAGAATCGCAAGAAGTAACGCAAGCTGAATCACACTTTGCAGAATCCTGGCAGCATACAGTTTCTTCTACAACAACAGCAGCAGTCTCAACAGAATCTGCAGCTGCTTCATTGTTGGCAGTTGTGTTACCACCGCAAGATGCGAAAGAGATGGCAGCGAAGGCTGCGAATACAAAAACTAACTTTTTCATTTTCTTTGCTTTTAAATCTTAAAACTAATATTTGCTTAAATAAAACTTTGCAAAGGTAGGTACTTTTTAAATAGGTTGTATCATTTTTGCTCTATTTTTTTTCCTTTTTCTTCGTCTTTTCTTGATTTTGTTCATGAAAAGTGGATTTTTTTGCTATGTTCAATTGCCAAAATCGTCCTATAGCGATTCTTTGCCGAATTCGGCTGGCAATTGCCGGCGGATGGCGAATGAGGCAAATATACCGGGAAGTGTACAGAGGCAGACCACAACGAAGAAAACAGTGTATCCCAATGTGTCGGACAGCCATCCGGCTATCATGCCGGGAAAGGACATACCGGCAGCCATCAAACCGGTGGCAATGGCGTAGTGAGCTGTCTTGTGTGCCCCACGCGCTATATATATAAGGTATAGCATATAGGCTGCAAATCCGATGCCGTAGCCGAACTGTTCGATGATGACACAGGAAGTGACTACCCAAAAGTCGGAACATTGGCTCCATGCCAAGAATACGTAAAGGATATCCGGAACATTGATAGCCAAGGCCATGGGGATAATCCAATATTTCAAACCTTTGTGGGACACCATGATGCCTGCGACAATGCCTCCCAATAGCAGTGCTATGACACCGAGGGTGCCGTAAATGCCACCGACCGTCGTGGTGGAAAGCCCTAAGCCTCCCTTTTCGGGAGAAGCCAATACGAAGAGGGGGGCAACTTTGGCCAATTGTGACTCTCCCAGGCGGTAGGTGAGGATGAAGAACAGCGCCAATCCAATGTGTCTCTTCTGGAAAAAGGAGACAACTGTTTTCCCGAAGTTGGCCAGCAGCTTGCCGGCACTCTGCTTGTCGGGGGAATCAGAGGTGTGTTCGACTTTGGGCATGGTATGGTTGTGATAGAGAAAAAGGGCTATGAAGATAGCACTGAGCAGATAGAAGACCAAAGCCCAGCTGAGAGCCACTTCTCCTTTGAATCCGGAGAATATCTTCCCTTCGGTCAACAGACCGGCCAGCATCACTAAAACTCCTTGCCCGAAAATGCTTCCGCAACGGTAGAACGTGTTTCGCAAACCGACAAAGAACGATTGCTCTTTGGGGGGGAGAGCCAACATATAGTATCCGTCGGCTGCAATGTCATGGGTGGCACTGGCAAAAGCCATCAAGGCAAAACAGGCCATAGTGCTTTGTATGAAGAATGAGGAGGGTATGAAGAAAGCGATACTGGCGAAGGCTGCAGCCATCAGCCCCTGCATGGAGATTACCCAAAAACGTTTGGTACGGATAAGGTCGATAAAGGGACTCCAGATAGGCTTGATGACCCATGGGAGGCCTAACCAACTGGTATAGAAGGCCACTTCCTTGTCACTCAATCCCATGTTCTGATACATGATGACGGCCAGTGACATGACGGCAAAGTAAGGAAGCCCTTCGGCGAAATAGAGGGTGGGTATCCAGCCCCACGGGGAACGTTTGGTTATGCTCATTTCTTGGTTTATGTTTGTTGGTGGGGGTAATTAATACATCACTTTTATCTCGGCTCCATCGTAATAGTGAAGCAGTATCTGGTCGTATGTATATCCTTGCTCTCCCATGACGGCGGCACCGATTTGGCACAACCCTACGCCATGTCCCCATCCGGCACCGGTCAGGGTAAATGTTTGGGGAATGCCTTCAAGGATTTCGCCTTTGTCAATGACGAAGGCCGAACTGAAGAGGTGCGAAGAGGATAGTGTACGGCGTATTTCCAACTCTTTGCCAATGCACATGGTCTTTTTGCTGCCAACGATTTGAAGGCGGATGACCCGTCCGGATTTGCCACGTTGCATAGGGATGAGGTCAATGATGTCTCCGTAGTCGGTTTTGGTGCGTTGGCGGATGAGCTCAGCCAGTTCTGCTTGTGTATAGGAAACTTTCCAACGGTAAAAATCGGAAGTCTCTTGGTCGTAATTGTTAAGAATTTGAGAGATGATACGCTTGTCCTTCGTGTTGCAGAAGGCATTCGGAGTAGTGCGTATCCAGTGGTCGGCTTCTCTCTCTTGTGTCAAATCGTTTGCTTCCTTTTGATTCTTATTCTTTGGGGTGTCAGCCTTGGCTTTCAGATAGGGCAGGTGTTTGTCTTCCCAGCAATATTCGAATTGCTCGGTGACTCCACCGCAACATTTGGAAAAACGTGCATCGCAGATTTCTCCATTATACGTCAGCACTTGTCCGCATGTGGCATGTACGGCCTCGATTACCTCTTCCTTGGTGGCTTTGGTGATGCCTTGGTAGCGTTGGCAATGGTCGTCGGCACACACATCGAAGGTGGTGTGGTCTTCGCGGTCATACCAACGGATGAGTTCCGAATCATTCTTGATGAACGAAAAGAAACTGCCTGTTTCCTTCTCTCCCAATGTCTTGCGCTTTTCTATCTGTGCATAGAGCCAGCTGCGGGAAACGACAGCGTGGGCTTTGAGAAATTCCAATGAAGAGGTGGCCTTCATTTCGGAGGAGATGACACTGACCAGGTAGTCTTCTACGGGGAGAATGTTGATGGCGGTGATTTTTCCTTCTTCTACAACCAGTTTCAGTACGCCTTGGAAGATTTGTGTCTCTTGTCTTTCCCAATGAAAGTTAATGCCGATGGTGACATCGTAGAGTGAGAAAGAGGCATCCTCTTCTATAGGAGTGAAGGTCAGCTCCTGATAGAGATTCCCATTCCACAAAATGCCCCCTTCTTTGAATGCCACGAACTGTTCGCCACGGAAGGTGCCACCCTTGGCAGAGTAGTTCATGTTGAGTGAAAATTTGATTTCTTGTGCGTTGACGATGCCTACGCTGATTAGTGGTGCTTTCATCCTTTGTTTGTGGCTAATAGTTTTTTTACTTGTTGGCAGACTTTTTCAATCTCTTTTTCAGGAAGAGACACTTCTTTCAATATCTGTGTCACCTTGTGCTCGTCCATGCGTGGGAAGTCTTCTTCGCGGGCAATGGGAAAGAGACCGGCCATTTCCAATGAGGCAGGGCTGACCAGCAGTTGTTCGTCTCCTTTGGCATAGTAGCAATCGGGACGGTGTTTGCTACGCGGGATTACGAAGAGGTGCAGTACTTCCTTCTCGACACGCTTGTCATGGCTGCGTTGGGCTATCACATTCATGCGTGGTTCGTCTTCACCCTCTATGCAAGGCAGTGCCTCAAGGAGTTTCTTCAAAAGTACAGAATCTTTTTTCTGTGAAAATAGGTCTATACGGAAAGCCGGACAGGCATATTCGCAGATGAGGTAGAGATTCTCCTTTCCATCTGTATCATTCTCTGCAATCAGTCGTGTGGGGTATGTACGTGAGAGTAGTGGCAATTCTGAAGCCGCTCCTGCCTGAAAGTGGGCATGGTCAGGAGCTGATGCTCCACATTTTGCTCCGTTGTAGAAAACCATCATGTGCTTGTGTGCCCAAGAGAATTCTATCATATAGGAAAGTTGTGGAGCGAGTGTCTGTCTTACGTGCGAGTTGGCCACGATGGTCAGATGATTGTCAAGTACGGGATAGGGATTTTCCAGTATCGTAAAGTTGCGGATTCTGCCGCATGATAGTTGTTCTGTGGGACGGTTGGTCTTGCAGAGGAAGCAGGGACGCTTCTCTGTATGAGCTATATCTGCCGTGGCCGATTTGATGCGCTTTGCATTCTGCTGGATGATGAATCCTGTTTCAGTTTTTTTTTCCTGTATCGGAGCATCGGGATTGAATTGCCCATAACGAGTCAGCCAATATCCTTTTTGGCGTGCTTTCAGTTCGACGATCCGCAACTTGTCTTTCAGCTGATTGTGTGCATTCACCTGTTGGACATTCAAGTTGGCATCGGAATTGCCATCCCATCTGCGGCACAGATAGACAACATCGAACACACGGCCTATGCGGTAAGTCCGGCTGATGGTCAGGGCTATGGAATAATCTTCACCATAGCTGATGTTGGGAATCTCTACATCGTTTCTCAGTACAGGAGTGAAGAAAGCACGTGGTGCTCCGATGCCGTTGACACGGAGCAGATTGTTGTGCCCGTTTTCTGCTGTCCATTCGCGGTGATCAATGACTCCGGGAGGCAGTGTCTGCAGGTTGAAATCTGTCATGCGGTATGAACCTACTACCATGGCTGCTTTTTGTTCGTAAAAGGCATTGACCATCGTTTGCAGGGTAGCATCGCTGCTGTAGAGATCGTCGCTGTCGAGTTGTACGGCAAAACGTCCACATTGCGGGTGGTGTATGGCCAGATTCCAACATCCGCCTATGCCCAAGTCCGTACGTTCGGGACAAAGATGTATCAGGCGCGTATTTCCCTTGGCTAAGTTGGCGATGGCTTCCGTAGTACCATCGGTGGAGTGGTTATCTACCACAATGATGTTGTAGGTGAAATCAGTCTTTTGTGCCATAGCCGAACGGATGGCATCGGCTATGGTGCGCACTCTGTTGCGGACTGGGATGATGACGGAGGCCTCGTAAGGGAAGTCCCCTTGGGTCAAGTCGGGGGAAAACAGTTCATCGGGATGGATATAGGCATCTTGCCCTTTCAACCATTCGGTGAAGACTTGTTCCATCTCTTTCTGTGCTTCGGCTTGTGAGGGGTTTACATAATCGAACTGTTTTTCTCCCGAGGTGCGGTGGTCGCTCTCTTCGATGGTGTAGAGCGGTTCGCTCAGATGAATGGCCGATTTCTCCTCTCTTGACAGTTCCAATTGGAGTAGGTACAGGCCGGTGTGTTTGTGTTCATAGCCTTGATTGTGAATCGTCTCTGCACCCAACAGATGACGTCCCAACAATTGCAGCGGTCCGAAGTCGAAATCGCTGCGCACACATCCCCATTGAAATTCAATGAGCGGGTGGGGCAGACAGTTGTCTCCTTCACGCTGCAGATAGTCTGAATAGACCATGTCCGCATTGGTGGCATAGGCTACGTGCAGCATCCGTTCAATGGCCCTGTATCCCAATTTCAGTGGAGCGCATTGTGTATAGACAAGGGCATAGTCGCCTCGCATCTGCTGGTGGATAATGGCTATATTGGCAGGGTGTGTGAACGGAGTTTGGCATTCCAACAGATGGCATCCTGCGGAGAGCCAATCAGTATCGGAGGGAAGGGTAGGACACATCAGGTATATTTTGCCGATGAGCGGACAATGTCTCAGTTCCTCTATTATAGTTAGGGCATCCTCTTTGTGTCCGAGAGGGAGAAAACAGTCTAATTGTGGATTCATAGGATAAAATGAAATCCCGCCTCTGCTTCTCCATATAGAGGGCAGGGGCGGGAATGTTTATAACTCTTTCTTGATGGATTCGATCATTTCCTGATATTCCTGGTCGGTGAGATACACCTTGCCGGGATTCATTTGGAAAGTACCTCCATAGTCGGGACCATCTACATATTTGGGAGCCAAATGGAAATGCAGGTGTGAAAGTTTGTCGCTATAGGCTCCGTAGTTTATCTTTTCAGGGTGGAACACTTTGTCCATGGCGCGGGTTACTCGTACAACATCGGCCATAAAGGCGTTCCGTTCTTCGTCTGTCAATTCGAAGAGGTCATTCACGTGTCCGTCGTAGGCTACGAGGCAACGTCCGTGGTAAGTCTGCTCTTTGAAAAGGAATACACGTGATACACTCAGGTGGGCAATCTCAATCATCAGATTGTGCAGTGTCTCGTTGTTTGTGCAGTAGAGACATTCTTTCGGGTTACTTTTCATTTTCTTTATATATTAATAAGGTGTATGATAGGATTTTCCTATCTTCGCGAAGCAAAGATAGTATAAATCGTATGGAGGACAAAATAAAATCCCTCAATTTTTTCTTTTATGATGATAGTTTTCTGAGAGCCTCAATCTCTTCGGCCCAAAGGGCTTCGTCCGGGGTCTCCAGAATGATTGGCATATTGTCGAAGCGTGAATCGGACATGAGAAGCCGGAAGAAGTCCGGTTTGATAAGCCCCTTCCCTATGCTTTCATGTCGATCGACACGACTGGCAAGGGGTTTCTTGCTGTCGTTGAGATGGACGGCTTTCAAATAATTCCATCCTACAATTCTGTCAAATTCGGCTAACACTTCATCGTAATGGTTGTCCAAATCATATCCGGCGGTAAATGTATGACAAGTGTCTATACACACTCCCACGCGGTCTTTGTCTTCTACGCGGTCGATGATGTAGCGTAGATGTTCGAACCGGTGTCCCATGTTACTTCCTTGTCCGGCTGTATTTTCAATGACAGCAGTTACTCCTTGAGTTCGGTCGAGGGCTAAATTGATGCTTTCGGCTATACGATTGAGACACTCTTCAGGTGTCTCTTTGTTAAGGTGACTGCCGGGGTGGAAATTGAGCAGTTTCAGTCCCAATTGTTCACACCGTCGCATTTCATCAAGGAAGGCTGTTCGTGATTTTGTCAGTCCTTCTTCTTCGGGATGCCCCAAATTGATGAGGTAACTGTCGTGTGGCAGGATATATTCCGGCTGGAATCCGTATTCGGCGCATCGTTCTTTGAATAGGTTTATGCTTTTGTCTGTCAATGGAGGGCTGTTCCATTGGCGTTGGTTCTTTGTGAAGAGGGCAAAAGCATTAGCCCCAATGTTATGTGCATGGATTGGGGCATTTTCAACTCCGCCTGATGCGCTCACGTGTGCTCCGATATATTTCATAAGGGTATTTGCTTTAAATTTTCCGCAAA
>CAZTPB010000081.1:0-8723 GCA_964614555.1 uncultured Bacteroides sp. | reverse complement strand
AGTCTCTTTTTTGTAGAGAAACAAACAGGCTGAAACCACTTTTGCAACCGGCAGAAGCGGTTTTCTCAAATAAAATCTGTAGCTTTGCAACCCGAAAAACTTAAAAAAAAGCAAGAGAGATGAAGATACCAAAGACTTTGTGCCTGCTGATGGCTGTCGGAGCCATACAGGCCACCAACGCACAGGTGAAGTTTGAAGACTATTTCATGGAAAAGACCATGCGGTTTGACTATTACCATGCAGGAGATGCACGAAACGAACATTTTTTCGTAGATGAAGTCATCGAAGAACCCTATTGGGCGGGCAACAAGAACTACCTGATAGAGCAACGGAACGTGGGGAACCACCTGTTCAGAGTGACAGACAAGGCCACGGGAAAGGTCATCTATTCAAGAGGGTACAACTCGCTGTTCAACGAATGGCAGACCACCCCCGAAGCACAGACGACAAGCAAAGCTATGCCGGAAGGGGTGACATTCCCTTTCCCGAAAAACGATATTGTCATAGAGTTCTATACCCGCGAAAATGCCACCGGCAAACTGAACAAGAAATTCAGCCACGAGATTGACGTGGAGAGCTACTTCATCCGCAAAGCACGCCCCACGCTGACGACCTTTGACGTATTCTACACGGGCAATCCGGCCCAACGGGTGGACATCGTGGTGATTCCTGACGGATACACAGAGGCCGAAAAGCCACAATTCATTGAAGCAGCCAAGACCTTTGCACAAAACATCTTGGGCTACAGCCCCTACAAGGAGAATGCCGGAAAGTTCAACATCCGTGCCGTATGGGCTCCCAGCCAGGAGTCAGGCATTTCCATCCCGGGCGAACACCTTTGGCGCAACACGGCATTAGGAGCACACTACTACACTTTCGACTCAGAACGCTATCAGATGCTGGAAGATTATCAGAAATTGTTGGATGTGGCAGGCCACGTACCCTACGAGATGATTTATATCCTCACCAACTCACAGAAATATGGCGGGGGGGGCATCTACAATTTCTACGGCATCAGTGCCGCCAACATCCCAGGCGCATCCACACGAAAGACTTACAGCCACGAATTCGGACACCTTTTTGTAGGACTGGCGGACGAGTATGTGGGCGGAAGCAACATGAGTGACCTCTATTTCCCCCATGTAGAGCCATGGGAGGCTAACATCACGACACTGACTGACCTGAAAGCGAAACCATGGGCGGAAATGTTGGAGAACGGACCTGACGAAACCAAGATAGAAAAAGACACATGGAATTTCAATCCGCAGAATCCGGCATCGGAAAACTATGATGCCGAACATCCTTGGAAAGTCGGTATCTATGAAGGAGGAGGCTATCTGGAAAAAGGGGTTTACCGCCCGTGGCCGAACTGCATGATGAACTGGTTCCACCGCATAGATGTCTATTGCCCCGTCTGCTCACAGGCCATTCAGGAGACAATAGACCTTTATACAAAATAAGAAGACGGCATAAACTTAATACGTTTCAGGCTGATGAGTCCGGCAGACTCTCATCATTTGCTATAGGGCTTCCAGCCGTCAGCACCGGCCAGCACCTCGTGCATCTCATAGCCGCGCAGGTTGGGCAGCTGATGGCCATATGCCACACGTCCTCCGATGGCAGCCCCTTCACCCGTGTTCTGGTATTCAGCATAAAAGACTGTCTGCTCATTGCTCTCCTTCCCCCAGTTGTTCCAACCTGCAGGATGAATGTGGTTGCCCAATTCGCAACGGACAAAGACTGCCTGTGCATACGGACGCCACGGACGCGAAAGGAAGACCTTACCCTCCAGCCCGTCGGCTGCCGTCAGACGGCAATCGTAGAAGACATAGCCGTAACGGGCATCCTGCGGGGTGCTGGGAGCCGTGACATATCCCCCCGTCTTGCTATGGATATGGCAACGGTGGAAGACTGCAGTAGAAGCTCCAAAAATGAAATCTACAGTCCCTTCGATGTAACAGTTGTCATAAAACTGGCGGCTGTTGCGCCCCCATGTATAGAGCGTATCCTGAAACCCGAGGAAACGACAATGCTTGAAATGCACACGGTCGCCGGCCACAAAACAGGCTACCGCCTGCCCTACCGGACCGGAAGTGTTCTCGAATGTAATGTTCTCGGCATAGAAGTCAGAAGCATAAATATAGATGGACGAAGAACCTGATGTCCCCTTGTTTTCTCCAAAGACATTCTGTTTGCCGGCATAATCGTCATACGAAAGTACAGTGCCGTCTTCTCCATAAAGGGCTATATGCTGTTTGCAAGGAGCGATGACGATTTTCTCCTTATACACCCCTTTGCATACATAGATGCGGGTAATCTGCTTACGGAAATCAGGAACGGCATTGACAGCTTCCTGTACGGTTTTGAAATCACCGGAACCGTCTTGTGCCACAACGTAATGGCATTCAGCTTTCCCTACAGCTGCCACGTTTGAGAATTCCGGCGCTTTCGACGGATCGGTCTGCGCCCATCCTGCAATGCTCCATCCACACAGGCACAGAGCCATCACACAACACATAAAAAGTTTCTGCATATACACTGGTATTGTTTTAGTTTGAAAATGCCTCCCACACATCACCCGCCGGGAGCGGTGCCTCAATTTCTATCGGCAATTTGGATACCGGATGTACAAACGATACCCGGCGGGCATGAAGACAGATGCTGCCATCCGGATTGGAACGGGGCGCACCATACTTGAGGTCTCCCTTGATAGGGCACCCCATCTTTGCCAATTGGCAACGAATCTGGTGATGACGCCCGGTCATCAGTTCAACCTCCAGCAAATGATAGTGAACAGAATGACCGATAACCCGATAACGCAATCTTGCTTTTTTGCCTTCCTTTACCTCCCGGTCGTAAGCATACGATTTGTTCTGTTTCTCATTGCGCACCAGCCAATGTACCAATTCCCCTTCCGGCTGCTCCGGACGGTTCTTCACCACTGCCCAATAGACCTTATGCACATCTCCCACACGGAACATCTCATTCAGACGCGAGAGCGCCTTGCTTGTTTTGGCAAAAATCACCAGGCCGCTTACAGGACGGTCAAGGCGATGGGTGACACCGACAAACACATTACCCGGCTTCTGATACTTCTCCTTCAGCCAGGCTTTCACCATTTCTGAAAGCGGAGTATCTCCGGTCTTGTCGCCCTGCACTATCTCAGAGGCAGTCTTGTTTACCACGATAATGTGATTGTCTTCGTAAACTACGGTCACTTTTTGAGTTCTTGAGTATAGAGAGACTTCCAGGCATTGAGCTGTTTCCGCCCCAATACCTGGAAGTCATCGTATTACATATTCATTCCACCGTCAACCTGGATTACCTGACCGGATACATAAGCAGACATATCCGATGCCAGGAACGTAGCCACATCAGCCACATCTTCCGGTGTCCCCCCCCGACGGAGAGGAATCTTCTTGGCCCATTCAGCCTTCACTTCGTCGCTCAGCTTGGCTGTCATATCAGTAATGATGAAGCCCGGAGCAATGGCATTGGCACGAATGCCGCGAGAACCCAACTCCTGAGCGATAGACTTGGCCAAACCAATCATACCGGCCTTAGAAGCTGAATAATTGGCCTGACCGGCATTGCCATGCACACCTACAACTGATGCCATATTGATGATGCTTCCAGCCTTCTGACGCATCATGATAGGAGTACAAGCATGGATGAAATTGAAAGCCGACTTCAGGTTAACGGCAATGACAGCATCCCATTGGGCCTCGCTCATGCGCATCATCAGCCCGTCCTTAGTGATACCGGCATTGTTCACCAATATATCGACAGAACCGAAATCCTCCTTTATCTGGTTGACCACCTTCTCAGTCTCCTCAAAATTGGCGGCATTCGAAGCATACCCCTTCACCTTCACTCCATAAGCAGCTATTTCCTTTTCGGTCGCCAATCCGTTTTCGTCAATGACCAAATCAGTAAATGCAATATTTGCACCTTCCGAAGCAAATTTCAATGCTATAGCCTTACCGATACCACGGGCGGCACCAGTCACGATGGCTGTTTTTCCTTGAAGTAATCCCATAATTCTAATTTTTTTTTAATCAATCGTTATATATCTACTATTATAATTCTGAACTTAACATTTATCAGTATATCTTTCCCAATGCACCAAAGACAATGTGACGCACATACCGCTTGATACTCTGTCTGTCCAGCCCTTCACCGATGCGCCCACGAATGTAGGGCACCTCTATCCCCTTTACGCAAAAGTGCAGGATGTCTGCATACAGAGGCACATCATCGACAGCGAACACTCCCTGTTCCTTCGCCTCAGTCAATACGGCACGGAATATGGCAATCTCATTCTTATCAAAGTTCTTCCGGGCACGCGTCACCTTCCATATATCACGGAAAAAGACGGCGCGTAACGTCCCATTCCGATAAACCACATCCTTGATGGCATCCAAGTGAGTATATATCAGCTCCAACATCTTTTCATCCGGTGCTATCGGTTTGGCCGCCACCTTCTTCATTGTCATGGAAAGCATCTCCAATTCCGCCTCTACCACCGCGAAATAGACATCCTCCTTACTTTTGAAATAGGTATAGAGAGTGCGTCTTCCTTTCTTGGAAGCCACAGCTATATCATTCATCGTTGTATTGTCAACACCATTCTTGGCAAACAGTTGGCGGGCAACATCTACCAATTGGTCTTTTGTCTTGGATACAGTCATAAGATGTGCACAATCTATAAAAATCTGTGCAAATTTACTGATTTTCTTTATACCACACAAGAAAAAGCAAAAATTGTTTGGATTCTCCATTTGAAATCTGGGTCAGTCCGAAAATTCGGTTGTATATAAGTTGGTTTACATGATGTCTCTGCAAATATAGAATGACACAGAGACGACATAATCTGCAACTGGATTTTCGGACTGCCCCTAATCTTGTCCCCGTTCTGTCTCGCCCAGAAACGGAAAGACGGTCTAACGAGTTACTGATGAACTTGTTAGACCGCCTCTTGTTGCGGAGGCACGACTATACAACCGTATTAGTCGAACCCTTCACTTATTGTACATCAAGACATTAAACTTCTGAAAAACCGATTTTTAAGGTTTTTCCTGCCTCTAATCTGTCTCGTTCCGGCCTAATTCCTATACCTTATTATATATTATGACTGATTTTTCAGTTTGAGTTGGGTGTTTTCAATGAGCAGTTCTTCGTTCTTTCTCATGAGTTGTAGCAGCCTCTCCGATGCGCCTACGATATTAGGGATTTTTGCCGCCCTATGTTGGAAGATGCTACGGCCGAAGAATGTTGGGTGCTGCTCCTCAGTCAGTCGCACAAGGTGAAGAGGGTACAGCGTATTTCTGTCGGTGGGCTTGCCGCCACAGTGGTAGATGTCCGCGTTATCGCAAAGGAGGCTATCCTTGCCAATGCGTCAGCGGTGGCACTCGTACACAACCATCCGAGCGGAAGCACAAGACCGAGCCGAGAAGATGACCGACTGACTGACCAAGTGAAAAAAGGGCTGATGTTCCTCAATACTCATTTGGTTGACCATGTGATTTTTGCAGGTGGCGAACGCTACCACAGTTATGAGGAAGAAGGGAGGCTCTGATGCTCTCCCTTCTTTGTGCACCCCACCGCGATTCCTTCGCGGTGCTACGGAATCGCGGTGGAGCCCCGGAAAGAGGTATGTTTTTCTGATGGCGGTACTCTTTTTGAATTTTAGTACGATTTTTCGTATTAAAAATTTGCATAGTACGAAAAAACGTATTATCTTTGCAGTGTCTTAATAAGTGACATTGAAAAAATAAATTGCTTCAGTTTTAGTCTCTATTTTTGATTGATTTTGTCTTTGTGAAGAAGGAACATAGCGGGCTATGTGACTGATGAACAAAGATAAAAGCGGCAAAAAGAGAGACTGACAGATGAGTAAATGAAAAAGCAATGTCTATAAAAACTGATGCAAGTTATTTTTTTAATGTCACTAAATAAGTAATATGAAAACAAAAAGAGTACTGACAGAAAAAGAATGGGATTTGATAGAGAGCATCAGAAATTACAAATTTGCTCATCCCAATGGAGACCCTCAGATACGGTATTACATCGAACAGCTTTTTGTAGAATTGCTTGACGAACCGATTGAACCGAGGCCGCGTTTGAAGAATAAAAAGTAAAAACAGTGCCCCGACCGAAAGGAAGGGGCACACAAAAAAAATAAAAGTATGGGAACAGAATTCATGATTACAAAACCTGTAGAGCAGCAGACTATGAAACAGAAGATGGCGGATTTGCTGATTGCCATCTCGTGGGCAGACCTGTCACGCACTTATTTTGGCAAGTCTAACTCGTGGCTCTACCACAAGATGAATGGTATTGACGGCAACGGCAAACCTACGGAGTTCACTTTTGAAGAACAAACTCAGCTGAAGGGTGCACTCTTCGATCTTTCCGACCGCATCCGCCGTGCCGCAGAACAAATTTGATTGAGCTGGGGCGCTTTCCCCATTAAGACACAAGTCGCCCAGTGGCTCATGGGCGCATGGCCTCACCCTCACCGGTGGGGCTTTTTTATGCAAAAAAATGCTGTTTTTGCAGATTTTCTGAAAAAAGTCTCTAAAAAACTTGCGCAATAATCAAATGATTATTATCTTTGCATCGTCATTCAAAAGATGACAAAGCGATGTATAACTTTGTGAAAGGGCTAAAAGCTCGGAAGGAAATGGTCAAAGAATGAAAGCAGCGGTGCCCCCGAGAGGGGGACACCGTCTGTTTCATCGCAAAGACATCGCTTTTTTTTGAGACAACAAAAACGTAATGATATGAACAGGGAACTGAAACAGAAGATTGATGAAGCGGTGGCAAACATCGCCAGTATCGGTACCGAAGAGGGCAAAGCTGAGAGTGACCGCCTGATGAGTGAGGCCTTTGCCTTGGCTGTGACCCCCGAAGAGAAGAAGGAGGCCGGAACTTATCTGCGGATGGCCATCCTGAACCGCAAGCGGACGGATGTGCAGCCGCGCACACTGTTGGGGGATGTGGCCGATGCAGTATCCTTGTCATACATTGCTAAAGAATATTTCGGGAAAGACCGCTCGTGGCTGTACCAACGCATCAACGGCAGTACGGTGAACGGCAAACCTGCGGCTTTCACGCAAAACGAACTGACCGTGTTGGCAGGGTCTCTCAAAGATCTGAGTCAGAGACTGTCGGAAATTTCACAAAACATCGCTGCCTGTATTTAGGCGAAAAGCCCTCACGAGTTGGGGGCTTTTTTTCATCCCTGCCTGCAAAAAAATGCCCCGATGGCGGCTCTCCATCGGGGCAGGGTGTCAAAATTAAACAAGCTGTTCAGATACGGACAGGATGTGAGCCGATTATGTGGGCGATGTCGCTCAGTGCACGGTTGAGCGTCTGTATCTCCGTCTCATTGAAGCTGGCTTTCTTGCCGTTCACCACGCAGCCGTTGATGCGCTGTGAGAGCCACGAGTGGCTGCGGCCGAAGTACTTCTTGGCTATATAGGAGAGGTTCACGATGTTCAGCACCTCGCCCATCTGCAGGCGTAGGGCTTCCTGCTCCATCTCTTCCACATCGTCCTCTATAATCTCCAGCTGGCGGGCCACGAAATCTTCTATGGCGGTCTGGTCTTCCGGGGTGGTGGCCATTGCCTTGATGCGCTCCATGTGTGCCTGATTCTCGGCATTTAATCCATTTTTCATGGATGCTTCCAGTGCGGCGAGTTCTTTCTGTACGGTTGTCATAATCTATAGGTTTTGTGCCCCCTTTCGGGGGTTGTTATTAATCTTGTTTTTCAATCTCTTCGAGCATCCGGTCGATGTCATTCATTCATTGAAGCAGTTTGTCTATCTGACGTTCGAACCTTATCACTCCCAAAGCTCGCAACACGTCGAGCTTTGCTTTTGTTTCCATTCGTTTGGAAAGCAGTTGCTGTTTGATTTCTTTTTTATCCATATCTTTACTTGTTTATTTTGACACTGCAAAGACAATAATAATTTTATTATTGACAAAGAAAACAATAATGTTTTTATTATTTTCTTTTTTTTTGCTCATTTGCAGTACATAAAAGGACACATACTTGACTTTCCCCTTGCGGTGATAAATGGGAAGTCTGAACTTTTCGATTCCCGCGAAGCTGATTCTTTTCTTTGAAGAATACATTTTTTTTACATTGTTTCGTTTCCAAAGCAATGTCCGATTATACAATTTTGTCCCCGTTCTGTCTCGCCCAGAAACGGAAAGACGGTCTAACGAGTTACTGATGAACTTGTTAGACCGTCTCTTGTTGCGGAGGCACGACTCGAACGTACGACCTTTGGGTTATGAGCCCAACGAGCTACCAACTGCTCCACTCCGCGATGTTATTTCCTTTTTGCGAGTGCAAAGGTACGGCTTTATTTTGAATCGGCCAAACTTTTCTCCTCCTTTTTAAGATTAAAACCCTGTTTTTAGCATTCTGAAGGGATTTTCGATGAAAATTCGTATGATTCATGTGGGAAAGGAAGAAAGAGGCTTATGCCTGACAACTACAGAAACAAGAGGCTTGCCACCGAAATCACACCGTGGCAAGCCTCTTGACAATCATCAGTTTTCCCTTCTTTTCGCTTTCGGATTACTCATATCGCGCATCGTATCCAATGGCATTGGTTTCTGTGCCGGGAGCACCGTTGACGGTGCCTCCATAAATACAATCTTCCAAAGAAGAATGTGGTCCTGAAAATCCACCACAAATATTTCCTGC
>CAZTPB010000080.1:0-8737 GCA_964614555.1 uncultured Bacteroides sp. | reverse complement strand
ATCCTCAAAAATCCGAAGCAAATCCTCGCAAGCTAATTTATAGAACCTCCCTATAGTTTGTAGGGGACGGATTACATCATGCCCATGCCGCCGCCCATGCCGGGCGCACCCATCGGCATATCCATCTTCTCTTCCTTCTTATCTACAATCACACACTCGGTGGTCAGGAACATACCGGCGATAGAGGCAGCATTCTCCAGAGCCACGCGGGTCACCTTGGCGGGGTCAACCACACCGGCGGCGTGCATGTTCTCATACACATCTGTGCGTGCGTTGTAGCCGAAGTCGGCCTTGCCTTCGCGTACCTTCTGTACCACCACGGCACCCTCCTTACCGGCATTGTTCACAATCTGGCGCAGGGGCTCTTCGATGGCACGGCGGATGATGGCGATACCTGTCTCCTCATCGGCATTGTCGCCCTTGAGGTTCTCCAGTGCGTCGATGGCGCGGATGTAGGTCACACCACCACCGGGCACGATACCCTCTTCGATGGCGGCACGTGTGGCGCACAGAGCGTCGTCCACGCGGTCCTTCTTCTCCTTCATCTCCACTTCGCTGGCAGCACCCACGTAGAGTACGGCCACACCGCCTGACAATTTGGCAAGGCGCTCTTGCAACTTCTCCTTGTCATAGTCAGAAGTGGTATTCTTGATTTCGGCCTTGATTTGGTTGATGCGGTCCTGGATATTCTCCTTCGCACCGGCACCGTTCACGATGGTGGTGTTGTCCTTAGAGACGGTCACCTTGTCGCAAGTACCGAGCATCTCGATGGTAGCCTGCTCCAACTTGAGGCCCTTCTCTTCGCTAATCACGAGTCCGCCTGTCAGGATGGCGATATCCTCCAGCATAGCCTTGCGGCGGTCGCCGAAGCCCGGAGCCTTCACGGCACAAATCTTCAGCTGAGAGCGCAAGCGGTTTACCACCAGGGTAGTCAGTGCTTCGCTATCCACATCCTCGGCAATCACCAAGAGGGGGCGTCCGCTCTGTACGGCAGGCTCCAGAATGGGGAGGAACTCCTTCAGGTTGCTGATTTTCTTGTCGTAGATGAGGATGTAGGGATGCTCCATCACGCACTCCATCTTCTCCGTATCGGTCACGAAGTAAGCCGACAGATAGCCACGATCGAACTGCATACCCTCTACCACACCGATGGTGGTGTCAGTACCCTTAGCCTCCTCGATGGTGATGACACCATCCTTGCTCACCTTGCGCATGGCATCGGCAATCAGCTTACCGATGACAGGGTCGTTGTTGGCACTCACGGTGGCCACCTGCTCGATCTTGTCGTAGTTGTCGCCCACCATCTCGGCCTGTTCGCGGATAGACTCCACCACCTTGGCCACGGCCTTGTCGATACCGCGCTTCAGGTCCATGGGGTTGGCACCGGCGGTCACGTTCTTCAGTCCTACGTTCACGATAGACTGTGCCAACACGGTAGCCGTGGTGGTACCGTCACCCGCATCGTCGCCGGTCTTTGAGGCCACACTCTTCACCAGCTGGGCACCCGTGTTCTGGAAGGGGTCAGCCAACTCAATCTCCTTGGCCACGGTCACACCGTCCTTGGTGATGTGGGGAGCACCGAACTTCTTCTCAATGATTACATTGCGACCTTTGGGACCGAGCGTCACCTTTACGGCGTTAGCCAACTCGTCCACACCCTTCTTCAACTGGTCGCGGGCATCGATATTGAATAAAATCTCTTTTGCCATGATTGCTTCTTTAATTACGAATTATAAATTATGAATGGTTTTTTAACCAAGTACGGCCAACACGTCACTCTGACGCATGATGAGGTACTTCTTTCCTTCCAGTTCCAACTCGGTGCCCGAGTATTTGCCATAGAGCACGGTGTCGCCCACTTTCAGGATCATCTCTTCATCTTTGGTGCCGTTACCTACGGCCACCACTTCGCCCTGTAGGGGTTTCTCTTTTGCTGTATCGGGGATGATGATGCCGCCGATAGTCTTCTCTTCTGCGGGAGCAGGCAGGATGAGTACTCTGTCTGCCAACGGTTTGATGTTCATAATCTTCTTTTTGTTATTTAAATTTGTTTGTTCATTACTGTTCGTTTTCACTTTTTGTGTCTTCCTCCGCCCCGTGGCGGGTTGCACACACACTATAGGGTATAACGAAAACCGTGCCAAACTTGTTCGCTCTGCCACCTCCTGCCATATTTTCATTTCCTCTCCGCCATGAGGTGACAGCCTCTGTCAAAATGGCACGATTGGCGGAACTGTTGCTTCCTTCCGGCTCGCTCAAAATTTGCTTTAAGTCCCTTATACCTCTTATTCAGAAGGGAGGATGGATAGGAGGTGAAAGGGTGTCAGAGGAGTGTCACATAGGAGGAGAAGAAAAAAGTAAAGGTTGAATAAAGTTAAATGTTTGTCTGATATGTGGAGGTTGGCGGATGTTTCATTAATTTTGTCGGCTGATTAAGAAAAGATAGCAGCAAAGCATTATGAAAAGAAAAATACTTCCCGTCGCAATCGTTGTAGTGCTGAGCCTTTGTTGGGCCGGCTTCAAAGTTGACAAGCACCATTTTCTTGTATCCAAGAATCTGGATGTCTTCAACTCCATCTTCAAGGAATTGGATATGTTTTATGTGGATACCATCAATCCGCAGGAGGTCATTCAGGCAGGCATCGATGCCATGCTGGACAAGATTGACCCCTATACCGTCTATTATCCTGAAGAGGATTTGGGCGAACTCAAGCAGATGACTACGGGAAAGTATGCCGGTATCGGCTCTATCATCCGTATGCACAAGGCGCGTAACAGGGTGGTCATCTTCGAGCCGTATGAGGGCACACCCGCTGCAGAGGCCGGGTTGAAGGTGGGGGATGTCATCCTCACCATCGATGGCAAGGATGTGGAGGGGATGCCTGTGGACAAGGTGAGTGATATGCTCCGGGGAGAAGCCGGGACAACTTTTGTGTTGAGGGTGGATCGCCCGGGAGAAGAGCAACCCTTGGAGTTCAAAATAACACGGCGCAACATACAGATGCCTGCAGTCTCCTATTCGGGTATGCTTCCCGACGGGCATACGGGCTATCTGCAATTGACCAGCTTTACGGAAAAGTGTTCGCGCGACGTGCGGCGTGCAGTGATAAACCTGAAGGAACAGGGGATGACGGGCATGGTGTTTGACCTGCGCAGCAATGGCGGAGGCCTGCTCTCCGAGGCGGTAGAGATTGTCAACCTGTTTGTGCCCAAAGGGTTGGAGATCGTCTCAACCAAAGGAAAACTCCGTCAGGCCTGTCATGTCTATAAGACATCGAAGGAGCCGCTTGACCTTGAAATGCCTTTGGTCGTATTGGTGGATGGGGCTACGGCTTCGGCGGCCGAGATTGTGTCCGGTGCTTTGCAGGACCTGGACAGGGCGGTGGTCGTCGGCACACGCACATTCGGCAAGGGATTGGTGCAGGTGCCCCGCGACCTGCCTTATAACGGGCAGTTGAAGGTGACCACTTCGCGCTATTATATCCCCAGCGGCCGCTGCATACAGGCAATTGACTACCAGCATCGCGACAAAGACGGTCATGCCGGCCGTATCCCCGACAGCCTGACGACTGTATTCCATACGGCCGCCGGACGCGAGGTGCGCGATGGCGGCGGCATCCGACCGGATGTGGAGGTGAAGCCGGAGAAGTTGGCCAACTTGCTCTTCTATCTGCTGAACGATGATGTCCTGCTTGACTATGGCACCGACTATGCCCGTGCTCACGGGACAATAGCCGCACCTGAGGATTTTGTCATCACGGACGATGATTATGCCGCCTTCAAGCAGAAGGTGCTGGCCAGCGATTTCAAGTACGACCGCCAAAGTGTGGACGCATTGAAGAAACTGAAGGAGATGGCTGAATTTGAAGGATACATGGAAGATGCCAAACCGGAGTTTGAGGCTCTTGAGAAGAAATTGCAACATAATCTGGGGGCCGATCTGGACAGAATGGCCGATAAGATAAAGCCGCTGATTGCTGCTGAGATAGTGAAACGTTATTATTTCCAGCGTGGGGTGATAGCCTTCGAACTGAAAAACGATCCGGATCTGGAAGAGGCATTGGAGGTGCTGGGCGACCATGCACGCTATGCTTCCATCCTGTCGGTGGCTTCAGCAGAAGTAAAATAGCAAGGACATCTGATGGCTCCCCCTATTCATTGATGGTCATGCATATGCTGTCGCCTTTTTCCCGGAAGACGAGGGAGGAATTTTTCTCAGGTAGGGGAAAAAAGAATACCGGTGAATTGACGGTGCGGCTGATGATAATGGAGCGGTCGTCGGAAAAGCGGGTGAAACGGATGGTGGGAGTGTCTGTGGGAGAGACGGGACCACTCCATAGCAGGCTGTCGGCCACATAAATTACGGCTGAATCTCCGAGAAAGCCATCGGCTAATCTGATGCGGTAATGTGTTTCGGCGGGCTGTCCGTTGGCTTTTTCTTTCAGTTTGTCCAAACTTAAGGATACAAATATGAAGACGGTGATCAGGACGGCCAATCCCATGGCTGCAGTGCCATAAAGGAACTGTTTGTTGCTGTTTTGTGCTCTTCTTCTCATGCGTAGAATGAATTTTTAGTGCAAAATTACGCTTTTTTTTGGTATTGCTTGGTGGATATTCGGAATAATTGTATATTTGCACCGAAAAGATGATTGTGTGGGGCTTGATTGAGCCCCATTTTTATTTTTTTTATTACCGATTAAAGACGCATGATAGAAAAGAGCGTAGTGAGCCGACTCGTGGACGAGTGGCTGAATGAGAAAGACTATTTTTTAGTGGATGTGACTGTTTCACCGGACAACCGTATTGTGGTGGAGATAGATCATGCCGAGGGTGTCTGGATTGAAGATTGTGTCGGACTGAGCAGGTATATCGAGTCTCATCTCGACCGCGAACAGGAAGACTTTGAACTGGAGGTAGGCTCTGCCGGTATCGGACAACCCTTCAAGGTGCTCCAGCAGTACATCAACCATATAGGCCAACCGGTAGAGGTGCTGCTGGCCGATGGACGGAAAGTGACGGGCGTGCTGAAAGAGGCTGGCGAAGAGCATTTCACCGTAGGGGTGAGCAAAAAGGTGAAGCCGGAGGGAGCCAAACGCCCCAAACTTGTGGAGGAAGACGAAACCTATACGTACAATGAAATAAAATATACTAAATACTTAATCAGCTTCAAATAAAGTAATTTATGGCTAAGAAAGAAGAAACAATCAGTTTGATTGATACGTTTTCAGAATTTAAGGAGACTAAAAATATCGACCGCGCTACCATGGTGAGTGTGCTGGAAGAGAGCCTTCGCAGCGTCATTGCCAAAATGTTCGGTACGGATGAAAACTATGATGTCATTGTCAACCCCGATAAGGGAGACCTTGAAATCTGGCGCAACCGTGAAGTCGTGGCAGACGAGGACTTGACCAACCCCAATATGCAGATTCCCCTCTCTGAAGCACAGAAAACAGATGCTTCGTACGAAGTGGGCGAAGAGGTGACCGACCAGGTGTTCTTCGAAAAGTTCGGCCGTCGTGCCATCTTGAATCTGCGTCAGACATTGGCTGCCAAGATTCTTGAACTGGAGAAGGACAGCCTCTACAACAAGTACATCGAAAAGGTGGGCACACTCATCAGTGCAGAGGTCTATCAGATATGGAAGAAGGAGATGCTGCTGCTCGATGATGAAGGAAATGAACTGCTGTTGCCCAAGGCAGAGCAGATACCTTCAGATTTCTATCACAAAGGAGAGGCCGTGCGCTCAGTCATAGCCCGTGTGGACAATGTGAACAACAATCCCAAGATTATTTTGAGCCGCACGTCGCCCATGTTCCTCCAGCGTCTGTTGGAGAACGAAGTGCCAGAAATCAACGACGGCCTCATCACTGTGCGCCGCATAGCCCGCATTCCCGGAGAACGTGCGAAAATTGCCGTAGAGTCATACGACGACCACATCGACCCCGTGGGAGCCTGTGTAGGTATGCAGGGTTCACGTATCCGTGGCATTGTCCGCGAGTTGCGCAATGAGAATATTGATGTGATACCCTATACCAACAACATCGAACTCTTCATCAAACGTGCCTTGAGTCCCGCTACAGTGAGCAGCATCGAACTGAACGAAGAGGCTCGCAAAGCCGATGTGTATCTGAAGCCCGACCAGGTCTCTTTGGCTATCGGTAAGCAGGGTATGAACATCAAGTTGGCCAGTATGCTGACCGAATACACCATTGATGTCTTCCGTGAATTGGAAGAGGGCGAAGGCGAAGAGGACATCATGCTGGATGAGTTCCGCGATGAGATTGACGGTTGGGTCATCGATGCCATCAAGAAGTTGGGTATCGATACGGCTAAGGGCGTGTTGGGTGCACCGCGCGATATGTTGATTGAGAAGGCCGACTTGGAAGAGGACACCGTAGATGAAATTATTAGTATATTGAAAGCTGAATTTGAAGAATAATGCATTTACAATTTTATCAATTTACAATGTACAATGGAAGATGCTGTGGTTGTACAAAGTAAATTAATTAAAGGTGATGAATTGTAAATTGTACATGGGATGATGAATTGTAAATTGTACATGGTAAATTGTAAATGGTAATTTGTACGTGGTAAATTGTAAATGAAACTATGGCAGTAAGACTGAGTAAAGTAATAAGAGAATTGAATGTGGGAATCTCGACGGTAGTCGAATTTCTGCAAAAGAAAAATATGGGTACGGTGGAAGCCGACCCGAATACCAAAATCACCGATGAACAATATGCGGCATTGGTGGCAGAGTTCGGTAAGGACGAGGCTTTGCGCGGTAAACCGGTAAAGCCTGTGCGCGATTGGATGAAAAAGAAAGAGACAAAACCGCAACAGACCTCCGAGAAAAAGAAAGAGGAGGTAGTGCGTCTGGGCGTATCGGACGAACTGCGTCCGAAATTCAAACCGGTAGGGAAGATTGACCTGGACGATTTGAACAGGAAGAAAAGCACACCGGTTGCAGACGCTCCCAAACAGGAAAAGAGTGCACCGGAAATGGTGAAGGAGGTTAAAAAGACTCCAATGGTAGAGCAACCGGTGAAGGTGGTGGTAGAGGAAAAGACACAACCGGTTGTCGTAGAGCAGACTCCTGTCAAAGACACTAAAGAGCAACAGCCGGTGGCAGAGAGTGTGCGGGAAGAAACTCAAGGGGAGAAGAAGGGAGATGAAGTTTTCAAGATACGTACTCCCGAGTTTGTCTCCAAGATAAATGTGGTTGGACAGATAGATTTGGCCGCTCTCAATCAGTCAACACGACCTAAAAAGAAATCGAAGGAAGAACGTAAAAAGGAGCGGGAAGAGAAAGACCGCCAACGGTTGGAGCAACGCAAGCAGATGAAAGATGCCATCATGAAGGAAATCCGAAGAGATGGCGATGGCGACGGTGCGGCATCAGGTGAAGGTGGAAAGAAGAAGAAACGCAATCGTATCAATAAGGAACGGGTTGACATAGCCAAAGAGGGTGCCAACCAGAAAGATAGCAAGCACCAGCGTCAGGGAGGCGGAAAGACAGGTGTTCCGGGTGCTGCTCCTGCCGATAAGAACGACCGTAAGCGTAAGGACCGCGACCGCAAGAAACAGCCGGTGATAAAGGCTGAGGTGAGCGATGAGGACGTGGCCAAGCAGGTGAAAGAGACACTGGCACGTCTCACGGCTAAGGGGAAGAACAAAGGTGCCAAGTTCCGCAAGGAGAAACGCGAGAATGCCTTCAACCGCCAGATGGAGTTGGCACAGCAGGAGGAGATGGAAAGCAAGGTGCTCAAACTCACTGAGTTTGTGACTGCCAACGAACTTGCCAACATGATGGACGTGCCCGTGACAAAGGTTATCGGTACCTGCATGAGCATCGGTATCATGGTGTCTATCAACCAACGCCTCGATGCAGAGACGATTGATATGGTAGCCGAAGAGTTCGGCTTCCAGACAGAATATGTGAGTGCCGAAGTGGCCGAAGCCATCACGGAGGAGGAAGACCGCGAGGAAGACCTCCAGCCGCGTGCTCCGATTGTGACGGTGATGGGACACGTTGACCACGGTAAGACTTCGTTGCTCGACTATATCCGTAAGGCCAACGTGATTGCCGGCGAGGCCGGAGGTATCACCCAGCACATCGGTGCTTACCACGTGACGTTGGAAGACGGACGAAACATTACCTTCTTGGATACCCCCGGTCACGAAGCGTTTACCGCCATGCGTGCCCGTGGTGCCAAGGCTACGGATATTGCCATAATCATCGTGGCGGCCGACGACAGCGTGATGCCGCAGACCAAGGAGGCCATCAACCATGCCATGGCTGCCGGAGTGCCTATCGTGTTTGCCATCAACAAGGTGGACAAGCCTGCCGCCAACCCCGACAAGATTAAGGAGGAACTGGCAGCCATGAACTTCCTCGTGGAGGAGTGGGGCGGCAAGTACCAGAGCCAGGATATCTCTGCCAAGCAGGGAATCGGTGTGGAGGAACTCCTCGAAAAGGTGCTCCTCGAAGCCGAAATGTTGGAACTGAAGGCCAACCCCGACCGCAAGGCTACGGGCTCTATCATCGAATCGTCGCTCGACAAGGGACGTGGCTACGTGGCCACCGTGCTCGTGTCAAACGGTACACTCCGCGTGGGCGACATCGTGTTGGCCGGTACACACTACGGTAAGATTAAGGCCATGTTCAACGAGCGCAACCAACGTGTGAAAGAGGCCGGACCGGCCGAACCTGTATTGATTCTCGGTCTGAACGGTG
>CAZTPB010000079.1:0-8874 GCA_964614555.1 uncultured Bacteroides sp. | reverse complement strand
CCCGTCTTCCGCTCTGAAAAAAGGAGTGTGTCAAAAGGCATGCTCCTTTTCTGTTTTTTTCTGACGAAACACTAATTAATCTTAAAAACAAAAAAAAAGGAGGTATTCTCAAAATAACTTCTTACCTTAGCACACCATTAAGGAAAAACAATTTTATAGCATAAATATATATGAAAACCCAAAAACTGAATCTATTCGCTTCCCTCTGTCTGGCATGGGCACTGGGAGCAGGAAATGCTGTGGCACAGACAGACGTCACAGACAAACATCTGTTGAACGCTGGCTTTGACAGCGAATTCAACTACGACAACACTGCTACAGGCAATGTAGCTAAAGAGATGCTTTCCGTTGCCGGATGGAACAACGAATACACCGTTGACTATACCATCGTGGGAATCTATCAGTTAGGAACTGCTATCACCTTCAACGGAGCCAAGGTGCCTGCAACCGGAGCTGACGGCGCTGCCAACGGAGGAGTATTGGCCCTGAGCACCGGATGGGACCAATCATTGGCCATCAGCCAAGAAGTAGCTCTCCCAACCGGAAAATATGGATTGGCCACCGCTTACTACAACGGGTGTGCCTCCACCAGCGGAAGCAGCCTTGTGGGATGGATACCGGCAAACGGTGATGCCGTACTCTCTACCGTAAAAGCATTTCCCGCCTACGAATGGAAACACGACACTGTTTTCTTCGACATCACAGAAGCCGAAGTGGAAGGAAAAATCCAAATAGGTCTGTTAGCAGCAGCAGGAGGTTCGGCCAACTCTGCAAAAATATGCACCGACTACGTGAAACTGCTCTATTACGGTGTTGACAAGAGCCTGCTCACAGACCTGATAGCTGAAGCAAACACCCTCTACGGCGAAGGCACCGGCACAGGAAGTGACGCTCTGAAAGCTGCAATAGATGCTGCACAGACCGTCGCAGATAACGCTGCCGCCACAGACAAGGAGGTGGTGGAAGTGATGGAAAAACTGAAAACAACCATGCGCAACTATCAATTAGGCAATGCCAGCAAAGAAAATCCCATTGACATCACCGCCAATATCACCAACCCAAGTTTTGAGAACGGCACAAACGGATGGATACAATCGGGAATGCAGACACAAAGCAACACTTCCTTCACACTCAAGTCAGGAACTACCTACTTGGAAAAATGGACAGCCGCCCCCGGTCCCGTGGACGATTGCTATGTACATCAGACTGTATCCGGACTTGACAACGGAACCTACCTGCTGAAGGTGGCTGCACAAAACCTGTTGCAGAGCAACCTCAACAAGGCACAGAGTGGAGCCTGCATCTTCGCCGGAAACGATGAAACGGCTGTAAACAAAGCCGGACAATACGAGGTGACAACGACCGTCATCAGCGGTTCGCTCAACATTGGATTCAAGGTGGAAGGCTCTACAGGAAACTGGGTCGCTGTCGATAACTTCCGCTTGTACTATATCGGTTATGACTCTGACGCACTGCGCGACGCACTGCAACAAAAAGTGAATACGGCACAAACCTTGGCCGGACAACGAATGCACTCCGAAGCTTTGGCACCGCTCAACACTGCCATAGCAACAGCACAGGATGAGATCGGGAAAGAAACCACCGAAGGATACACCGAGGCAGCAGCCGCCCTTGACCAGGCAATCGAAACAGCCCAAGCGTCAGCAGATGCATATGCCACTCTACAGACGACCATCAATGAAGCCACAACCGTATTGGGAGACGGTTCAAAAGAGGGAGCTTCCGCACTTGCAGCAGCCATCGCTACCGCACAAAAAATCTATGACGGAGATGCCACCATCGAGGAATTGCAAACTGCCACCAAGGCTTTGGACGAAGCGGTTTTTGCCATGCGTATAGCCAACGGCACTGGCACTATACCGACTGTAACAACTAAACCGTTTGTCGCTCGTGGAGCTACAATGGCCTTCGGCAGAAGTACTGTAACAGGAGTTACTACTGCCAACCTGTTGGAATCCGGCTATTGCTGGAGCACACAACCCGAACCGACAGTGCTGGACCACCGCACGACCGAATACCTCAGCAACAACGGCGAAATCTATTGGATGAAAGAGCTGACCCCTGCCACCACCTACTATGTGCGAGCATATGCCATCACCAAGGAATATGCTGTAGGCTACGGTGAAACCGTGAAAATCATCACCATTCCGAAGGGAAGGATGACCTGGTCGTACAACGAAGGGGCTCCCGATGCCGAAGCCAACAGACGTATTCGGGAAGCGGTGGGCGACGCCGTGGACAACTATCTGAACCAACTGACCAGCATCAGCGGATTCCATACGACCGTCAACTACGGAGCTGACACCCCCACTGCCGACTGCAGCTATGGCGGATGGATGCGTGTAGGCCCCAACGCCAGCTACCAACGCACAGGCACCATCCTGCACGAATTGGGCCATGGTATCGGAGTGGGTACACATGAAATATGGTATGACGCCTCCTCACCGCTACGCGCCAATGGTGGAAGCGGCACTTGGTTGGGCGACCGCGTGACTGAAGTGGTACGCTTTCTGGACAACAACACTACCAGCGTGCTCTCTGGAGACGGCACACACATGTGGCCTTACGGTGTGAACGGTGCACACGAAGACACCGGCAACGCCATACTCTACATCGGCAATGCTTTGATTGCGCAAGCATTGGGTGAAGACGGATTGCCACCAACAGGCGGATTCTGCACACCGGCCTACGTGTTCGACCAAAGCGACCATGTGAAATACTACATCAAAAACGAAGACCCCGATAGAGGCCTCTATTCCGCTTACCTGGCAGAGAACGAACGGGGACAATTGCGATGGGTTGATATGGGAGCAGACCAGGCCACTGCCAACGATTCCTGCGCCTGGTACATCAGCTTTACTCCCAACAACTGCTACTACCAATTGCGCAACGCAGCCACCGGACACTATATCACCTACGCTGCCAAAGGCACCAATGGCATCAAAACAACGGCCAAAACGACTCCTGCCTCTGCTGAGAACTTCCACTTGATGCGTTCACGCACTGATGCGGTGATAGGTGAAGGAGAAAACAAGGTGACCGCACGAGGCTACTGGATTATCCATCCCGAATCCACGCTGAAACCGGCCTGCCTGTCGGCCTCGGCTAACGGCGTGACTGCAACAGCGACCTTCGACCTCACTGATGGAGCCACCACCCAACGCTGGCTCATCCTGCAAACGGACGAATTGGCTTCGCTGGAAAGTGCTTCGATGAATGCCTATCAAGAACAATTGGACGAAATGATTGCCCGCCTTCAGGCATTGGTGGAGACACCGCACGTGGAAGAGGCTGAGGGCACTGACGCTGCCATTCAATCTACCATCACCAAACTCGAAGCCGGCAAAACATCAACGTCCGTCACCGAGATAGCCTCTCTTCTGGATGAAGCCGAGACAGCCTGCATCAGTTTCCTCAGCAATGCCACTCCAAGCGACATTTCCCGTCCATTCGACATCACTTTCTATCTTGAGAATGCCGCCATCGACGATGGCACAGGATGGTCGGTTGCACCTACGGTGAACTACTCGTGTGCTGAGTTTTTCCAGCAGTCGTTCGACTTCAACCAGACACTCAGCGGCATGCCTGCCGGTACCTATCAGTTGCACGCACAGGGATTCCAACGTCCCGGCGACGCCACCACATCCTACAACAACTACGTGGCCGGCACCAATGCCGTCACAGCCCGTATCTACCTCAGCACAAAGTCCGAGAAGATGCAGCACATCGCTGCCTGTGCACAGAAAAAACGTCTGGGAGGAAGCGAAACCACCGTGGCCACAAGCATCTATATCCCCAACGACATGCTGGCTGCCAGCAAATATTTTGCGGCCGAGCTTTATGACAATGCGGTGACTGCCAACCTTCCGGCCAAAGGAAACCTGAAGATGGGCATACGATGCAACAGTACGACCAGCGGCTATTGGACCTGTTTCGACAACTTCCGCCTCTACTATTTCGGTGACATGACAGCCGATGAAGTGGCTAACGACATCAACGAAATCACTATCCGGCCGGAAGCACGCCCGCTCTTCGCCGTACCAACAGACATTTACAGCATCGTAGGTGTATGCGTACGCAAGCAGGCTACCAGCCTGGAAGGACTTCCTGCCGGCATTTACATCGTAGGCGGACGCAAGGTGATTGTGAAATGATGAAATTACGACTCTGCTAAAAAAGGAACCCGCCGGTGACATCACCAACGGGTTCCTTTTTAATACCAGTCCGAACTATTTTCCGAAATGCCACTCACGCACGGCTTTAGGTGTACCTCCCGAAGAAGGAGCCGTACTGTTCCTGACGTATTTCTTCTTAATGGCAGGCAATTCTTTTTGGATATCACTGATACGACGCTCGTCGCTCGGATGAGTACTCATGAACTCAGGAGTAGCCCCACCAGAGTCTGCCGACATCTTTTGCCAAAAATTGATTGCAACATCCGGATTGTATCCGGCTATCGACATCAGTATCAGTCCCATGTAGTCAGCCTCTGTCTCATGCTTGCGCGAAAAGGGAAGCATCAGACCATACTGTGCACCCAAGCCATAAACCTGTCCTGCTATGCTTTGCACGGCACTGCTCTTATCAGACACCGATGCACTCAATATCTGTGCGCCATATTGTGCCATCATCTGCTGGCTCATGCGCTCGTTGCTGTGTTTGGCCACAGCATGAGCCACTTCATGCCCTACCACTACGGCCAATTCGTCATCCGATGAGACCAGATTCATCAGTCCTTCATAGACTACGATTTTCCCTCCAGGCATACAGAAGGCATTCACTTGGTCATCATTCACCAAATTGAATTCCCAAGAGAAATTGCCGATTTCATCCGCCAGCCCATTCTGCCGAAGATATTGCTCCGTGGCAGCTGCAATCTTCTGCCCTACCCGAGTCACCATAGCCGAATGAGAATAGTTGCCTGAACGGGGAGCACTACTCATGTAGTCACGATATTGAGTCAGACTGGCAGTCAGCACCTCCTGATCCGACACCAACAGCAGCTGTTTCCTTCCGGTGATAGGCACAGTACCACATCCGGCCCACATCAACAAAGCTGCACACCCGATGAATAATTGCTTCTTCATAACAATCGTCTTTTCTTTTTAGTCCTTTTTTTCTGATTAACGACAACAAAAGTAATCATTTGTTTAGAAATACACAACGATATGGCAAAAAATACGTACCTTTGCCACAGATTATTCTATACACATCATTAATATTATACACATGAAGAAGCATTCCTTGAATCTCATAGCCCTCTCTTCCATCGTGTGGGGGTATCCGACAACAATGCAGGCTGAAGACATCCAGCAAGAAGAGATCACCTCACTGTATATCACCAATGCATCGTTTGAAAACGATGATACTGACCGGTTGGAAGCAATAAACAATACGGCCGACGGACTGCGCGGATATGCCCTGACACAGCCGGAAGGTTGGAGTGTAGATGGCACGGAGGTGACCAGACTGATTGTCACCCCCACCTGCTATACTGACAACAATTTCGGGCTCGTCACCTCTGTCAGCAATGGCCAACAGGCATATTACTTACGGATGGGATGGAACACGGGAACAACTTCGATGAAACAGACCCTGAAGAACCTGCCGGCCGGCAATTACCTGCTTACCATCGACCAACGCACCGGATATGCCAACAGTGCGGCCTCATCAATCACCCTTGCAGCCGCCAATGAAGCCATTACTGAAAGTTTCATGCAAGGCAGCACAGGATATTTCACTACAGCCAAGTGGACAACCATGACACTTCCCTTCACCACCGAAACAGACGGGGATGTCAACGTATCCATCCGGATGGATTGGCTGTCCGGAGGCAGTTGCATTATGATAGACAACGTAAGGCTCTATAAACTCACAGGCGAATACATCGCCCCCGAAGAGCCCACAGAAGCAGACATCAGCAGTCCCACTGAAGGAATAATCACACACGACTTCGTCAACGAGACGGAAATGAAGCAAGGACTCATGCAGATGCTGGCCGACTTCTCACAATGGATGAAAAATGACTTCCAACTCTGCGAATATCCCAACAGCCTCGGTGAAGAGTGCGGATGCTTCAGGGGAGAAAGTACCATGAATGCCAACGAACAAGGGGTACGCCCGAATGCCGATCTGTCGATGATTTGCGCATTCCTTGTGAAATACGGACAAGGCAAGGTGACACTGCCCGACGGGGTAACGTGGGAGGATTTGAAAACCATCGCCCGCAAATCACTCATATTTGCATACTCCACCCACAAAGCAAACAGACTGAAAGTATGCTCCAATGGAGGGTATTGGGGCTCGACCGCCGGCAACGACTACGTATGGGAATCAAGCCTTTGGGCTATGTCAGTGGCCTACTCTGCCTTTTTCCAATGGGATACTCTAAGCGAAGAACAACGAGGATATATTCAGGCCATGCTCATCGCTGAATGCAATTGCGAACTGCAACGTACCATCCCCACGGGATATGCCGGAGACACAAAGGCGGAAGAGAACGGTTGGGAAACGAATATTCTGGCTGCCACATTGGGACTATTCCCCAACCATGAGCTGGCTCCCAAATGGTTCGACCGCCTGAGGGAATTCGCCATCAATTGCTACTCCCACCCCGATGATGCCACAGACAACACAATCATAGACCCCGACTATGACGAGAAGACCGTGGCCGACCTCTACAAAGGGCAAAACTTGTACAGCGACTATACCCTGCAAAACCACAACTTGTTCCATACCAGTTACCAGAACGTGGTAATGCAAGAACTCGGAGAATCTGCACTGGCCTTGAAAATGTTCCAATTGGGATTACACGGCACCGAAAAATGGAAGACCAACGCCTTGATGCATAACAACCAGGAAGTAATGGACAAAGTTCTCAATTGGTTGGCTTTGGCTGATGGCGAACTGGCTATGCCCAACGGCAACGACTGGAGCCTTTTCCTCTACGACCAGATAACGTCATACACTACCATGGCCTGCTTCTTACGTGATGCCAATGCACTGATGCTGGAAAACATGGCCTACAAGTATATTCAGGCACGACAGAAGACCACCTCCGACGGCTCATGGCTGCTGCGTGCCGATGTCGGAGCCCGCCGAATGGGAGTAGAAGCACATCGGGTGATGATGACCTGGCTGATGCACGAAATGCTGCCGACTACCGACTTGACACCGACAGTATGGAACGACTTCAACCAACGATATGCCGAAGCCGGCATATTGGAAAGCCAGAATATCGTCCGTGCTGCCACTAATGACCGCTTTACCTGTTTCTCATGGAGCAAAGGACTGAGCAGCTACACCGGATACATTGCAGCCAACAATCCGGACAAGAACAAAATCATCGTCCCCTACCGGGCCTACAATACAGGCAACTTCCTCGGATGGTACAATGTCAGTGGAAAAAGTACCAATGCCACTCCCGTAGTGAGCGGGAACTACCACCTGCGCGGAAACGCCTGGACCATGAACGGAGAACTGAACACCAACGACGCAACACTCAACAACCGGTTTGCCATCTGTTCTACACCGGGCAATGCAGTCATCTATATAGACTATATACGCGGACGGGCGGCCGGAACCATCACCAAGGAACAAGGTGGATTGATGGCTATCAGCGTGGATGAATTCACACGCACAGCACGCACACTCTATACCGCGGATACCAATGCACCTTCCGGCATGACACACAAACAACTGGACGGAACCAAACTGACCACCTTTGATACCGACTGGATAAACATTGACAACGAGGTGGGCATACTCTCACACAGCAACAAACTGATGGCTTTCGGCGACCGGGCCAACAACAACTCAATCCTGACAGCCAAACTGTATCCAAGTTATTCCAATACAAGCCGTACATTCAAAACCGCTGATGTCGTGGACAAACGAAACGTGGTCTATTACAGTAACATCTCAGCCGAACAGACTGCCATCATGAGTACACGTCTCAACGTACTGACAGACTCTGTACCAAGAGGATGGAATGGAATTGTCGCCCCCGACCCTGACGGAACGTACTACCTGCTGCTGGCCAATTTCATAGGCCCGCAAAACTGCAGCCTCAAACACATCCTGTGCGAAGCCGGTGCACCGGTATTTTCCGTTCCGACTATTATTGAAGAAGAAGGGGCTTCAGCCACATTCACCTCCAAGGTCAACCAATCCGTAAGCGACATCCTGAAGGTATTCGTCAAAGAAGGCTCAATGCTGACAGCCATGCAAGTGCCGGAAGATTCGTGCGCCGCCTATATACTGAACACTCAAGAGACAAATGCCACCCCCCATGTATGCATCGTTGCAAACGGGAAAAGCATCAGCGGACAAATAAATATTGCACCGGGCAAATGCGTGAAAGTATATGTAGAACAAGACGAATTACGATGGGAGGAGACCGATGTTCCCGAAGCGATTGCTCCCAATACAATAAAAACACCCACCCGCCCTATGGCCGGACTGCCTGAGCGGGTGGATGTTTATACGGTCGGCGGCATCAAACTGCGCGACAATGTCTCTACTGCTTCTGCCACACAAGGTCTTTCCTACGGCATTTACATTGTTGAAGGAAAGAAAGTGGCTGTAAGAAAATAGACTCTATCCTTTTACCTATTTATTACTTAAATATCTGTCCAGCTGGGGCAGTGCGGCGGCATCCACCGTGTTGTAGGTGACGTTCTCTACGGTGAGGGCTTCCACGTTCTTCACACCGTTGGTCGTATCAGCTACGCAATCCACCAGGATATTCTTCATCACCACGTTGCGGATGGGCAGGCGTTCGTCGCCGCGCAGCTCGTAGATGGCCTTGGCCGAATCCACTTGGATGTTGGTCAGGTAGATGTCGTTGATGCG
>CAZTPB010000078.1:0-8874 GCA_964614555.1 uncultured Bacteroides sp. | reverse complement strand
AAAAAACAATAAACTAACAGACTGTTAAACAAGTTTTAAGAAGAGAAACGGCCCATTCGGTACAAAAAGTGCTCCCTGCTCTATTGGAGACCAACTAAAATGTCGCAATAGAAGTTCTCCTGACATCTCAAGCAATCAAATAAACAAACGAAAAAGACGACGAGACCCCGGCTTTCACAAGTCAGGGTCTCTCCTTTCTTTCCAAAAGAATATATAATAATAACGAAAGGTCATTCACAATCGCCACCCAATGCCTGATAGAGGCTGATGACACTCTGTATCTCGACAAAACGAACAGCCGACTGTTGAAGCTGCGCACTGAGTAGCGACTGACGAGCGGTAAGCACTTCCAAATAATTGGTATTACCGTGCTGCATCATCAACGATGTGGCTTCATAAGCCCTTTGTAACGCTGCCACTTGCGCTGCCACAATCCTCGATTTTTCACGACTGGTCTGGCAAGCAACAAGAGCTTCGTTCACCTCGGTACCTGCATTCAGTATGGACTGTTGGAAAGCAAGCGAAGCCTCTTCGTACTGCGCCTTGGCAATCTTGTAGCCAGCCCGCAACTTACCTTGTGCAAAAAGAGGCTGAGTGAGTGCCCCGACAGCCGCAGCCATGAACTTACCGGGGTTGACTATTATTGTCCCCGCCGAATTGGTCCATCCTGCACTGCCACTCAAGGTAATATTCGGCCAAAAAGCGGAACGGGCTGTATTAACTCCATAAAAAGCCGCCTCCAGCGAACGTTCAGCAGCACGCACATCAGGTCTGCGAGCCAACAATTGTACCGGCACACCAACCGAAAGGCTGTCGGGAAAGACAAACGACTCTTCCTTCCACAACCTGCGCGGCATGGCATGAGGAGTTTCGGCAAGCAGCAAAGCTAACGAATTCTCTACCTGATTAATCTGTTCCTTCAAGTCAAGCACCGACGACTGCACTCCACAACGAGCTGCAATCATCTGAGCCACAGCGGCTTCATCTGCCATACCTGCACCCATCAAGGCACGCATGGTCTCTACTGTCTCCCCCCATGAGCGTTCGGTTTGCTCTGCAACAGCCAACTGTTCATCGAGCATACGCAGGGTATAGTACAGGTTGGCAATGCCGGAGACAAGTCCCGTCTGCACAGCCCGCCGGTAGTCCTCACTCTGTTCGTGCACGGCCTTGGCCTGCCGCTTGGCATTACGGATACTTCCAAAAAGGTCAACCTGCCAACTGGCCGCTACGGGCAATTGGTATGTCTGCGTAGCTTTCATATGGTCGAAGCTGCTTACTGTGCCTTGTGGAGCTAACGCGAACGAAGGCAGATAAGCCAACTTGGCTGCAAGCAAGGAGGCTTCAGCTTCTTTCACACGGAGCCTTGCCGAACGCAAGTCTGTGTTTTGCTGCAAACCACGCTCTATCAATTCTTGCAAGAAAGGATCAGTAAACAGTTCGTGCCACTTCAGAGTAACCAGGCTGGTAGTGTCGCCTGCCGAAACCTCTTCGCCGTAAAGGCCATCGGGTACCTCCATGACAGGCTTGTACTTGGTGTAGATGCCACAACCACTCAATAGCATACATCCACCTATTATATATATAGCTTTCTTCATTATGCCGTTTTTGTGTTCTATAATTAGTTATTCAACGTTTTCTTTTCTTCTATATGCTTTTTGCGTTCAGCCTCCATTTCCACATATTCCTCCTGAATTTGCCAGTCGTGCGAAGGCTCCGGCTGATTCGGTCTGAACTTTTCCTGCAAGTATTGGAAAACAATGAAGAGTGAAGGCACCAGAAAGAGCAGAGCCAATGTGCCGATAACCATTCCTCCCACAGTTCCTGTACCGAGGGAACGGTTTCCATTGGCACCTACACCCGAAGCCACAACCAACGGCAACAATCCGAATACCATCGAACCTACAGTCATCAGAATAGGACGCAAACGGGCCTTGGCTGCACTCAGAGCAGCAGATGTCAGGCTCATCCCCGCCCTACGTCGTTCGGCTGCATATTCAGTGAGCAAGATGGCTGTTTTGGCCAAAAGACCGATGAGCATGATGAGTCCCGTCTGGAGGTAAATATTGTTCTCCAACCCCATAAGTTTAGCAAAAAGGAACGACCCCATAAGACCTACAGGCACAGAAAGAATGACTGCAAACGGCACGAGGAAACTCTCATAAAGCGCACAAAGGATAAGGTAAACCATCAAGATACAGATACCGAAGATGATGCCCGTTCCTCCACTGGCCTCGTTCTCCTCACGGGTGATTCCGCCAAAATCGTAGCCATACCCTTTAGGCAGTGTCTCGTCTGCCACCTCCTTCACCACCTTCAGGGCATCACCCGTACTGTATCCTTCGGCAGGCATCACACTCACAGCGATAGAGTTGTACATATTGAACCGGCTCAATGTTTCGGCACCATAGACACGTTTCAACGTTACGAACTGGCTGAGCGGAGCCATCTTGCCATTGCCCATACGCACAAAGGTATTGTCCAGCGAAGCTTCGTCAAGACGGTACTTCGGGTTGGCCTGAATCATCACACGGTAAACCTTGGAGAAACGATTGAAATCAGACACATACTGACCACCGTAATAGCCTGCTAATGTGGCGAGCACTTCATTAGGGGCTATGCCTGAACGCTTGCACTTCGCAGCATTCACATCCACCTCCCACTGCGGGTAGTTGATGGCAAAGGTGGAATAGGCACGAGCGATTTCCGGACGTCGGTTCAAGGCTGCAATGTAATCCCATGTATGACGGTTGAACTCACCAAGGTCGCCTCCCATCTTATCTTGTATGTTGAGGTCAAGAGAGTTACCCATACCATATCCCGGAATCATACCCGGAGCCATTGCAAAGACACTGGCATCCTTTACATCGGCCGTCACGGCATAGATTTGATTGATAACAGCCTGCACCTGCTCTTCGTCTTTCGTACGCTCACTCCAATCTTTCAAGCCCACAATAAACATACCCGCAGAATTACCCTGACCTGAAATCAATCCAAAACCGGTAGTGCTGGAAAGATTTTCCAGTCCCGGAAGAGTTTCCAAGCGTTCACGAAGCTGATCCATCACTTTATCCGTCGTAGCTAAAGAACTGCCCGAAGGGGTAGTGACATTGACCAGTACCACACCTTGATCCTCATCGGGCACAAGACCGGTCTTGGTGTTTCTCATCAAGAAAATCAGCAATATCACGGATGCAGTCAACAAACTCCACACTAACCATCGACGTTTTATAAAGAACAGTACACCGCCTTTGTATCGATCCACCATCGTGGAGAAAGCGGTGTTGAACGCTTTACGAAAACGAGCCGAAAAATTATTTTTCTGTGTGCCGTCCTCGTTGATATAGGGTTTCAACAACAATGCACAAAGAGCCGGACTCAATGTCAAGGCATTAATGGCCGAAATGCCGACTGCCACAGCCATCGTCAGACCGAATTGAGTATAAAACGTACCCGAAGTGCCACCGATAAACGACACAGGGACGAACACTGCCATGAAGACAAGCGAAGAGGTGATTACAGCGTTGCTGATACCCTTCATGGCATCTATACTGGCCATATAGGAAGATTTGTATCCTACATCAAAACGCGCCTGAACTGCTTCCACCACCACAATGGCATCATCAACTACCGTACCGATGACAAGTACCAAAGCAAACAGGGTAATCAGATTGACACTAAAACCAGCTACAGCCATGAAAGCGAATGTACCGATGAGTGACACCACAATGCCTACCAAAGGTATCAAAGTCGAACGAATATCCTGCAAAAAGACATATACCACCAATATCACCAAAAAGATGGCTTCCAGCAATGTCTGTATCACTTGATGGATTGAGGCAAACAAAAAGTCGTTAGACGACATTACCTGTTTCAGTTCCACTCCCTTCGGCAAATCCTTCTTAGCCTCTTCCAACAAGGCATCAATACGGGCATTCACATCTGTGGCATTACTTCCGGCAGTCTGGAAAACCAGACAACCTATACCCGGATGCCCATTGAGTTTGCCCACATACGAATAACTGTCAATACCAAGCTCTATATCTGCAATATCCTTCAGTCTGAGCACTTCACCTTTGTCGGTACTGCGGATGACTATTTCACCGAACTCTTCAGGTGTCTGCTTGCGCCCCTTATATTTCATCGTATATTGGTAGGTTTCCTTCGAATTTTCACCAAATGCACCGGTAGCCGACTCTATGTTCTGCTCGGCCAATGCATAAATGACATCTGATGGAATCAACTTATATTGCGCCATAACATCCGGCTTCATCCATACACGCATAGAGTAATTTCCACCCAAAACCACCAATTGGCCTACTCCCTCCAGACGAAGAATCTCGGGCTTCAAATTAATACTGATGTAGTTGCTAAGGAATTCCTCATCGTAACTGTCATCGGGACTGCTGAGGGTAAACACCTGTAGCATAGAGTTCTGTCGCTTGATGGTGGTCACACCCACCTGGGTCACCTCAGCGGGGAGCTGTCCCGTAGCCATTGCCACACGGTTCTGTACGTTCACTGCAGCCATATCAGGATCAGTACCTTGACGAAAATAGACCATAATTTCCACCGAACCGGCATTTGTAGCTGTGGAGGTCATGTAAGTCATGTTTTCCACACCGTTGATGGCCTCTTCCAACGGCGCTATCACACTCTTCTGCAATGTTTCAGCATTTGCACCATAATAGTTGGTCATCACCATTACGGTGGGCGGTGCAATGTCAGGATACTGTTCCACCGGTAACGTTTTCAAACCGATAAGCCCCAGAATAACGATGACGATGGAGATTACGCCCGAAAGCACCGGACGCTCGATAAATGTCTTTAAATTCATAGTTTCTTCACTCTTCTTTTTTCACTCTAATCGGTGTTCCTTCACGCAACAGTCCCACTCCTTCGGCCACAATCACATCGCCAGGTTGGAGACCACTCTCCACAATGAATTCTTGTCCGCCATTCACACGGCTCACCACCACAGGTGATGCAGCAGCCTTTCCATCAACTACCTTATATATATAAGTTTTATCCTGAATTTCAAACGTCAGATTCTGAGGAATGACTATGACTCCGGCACGCAAATTGGGCAATAGCACACTGCCCGATGTACCACTATATAACAGTCCGTTTCTATTTGGGAAAACAGCACGAAGTCCGACTGTACCGGTCGAACGATCCACTACGCCACTGATGCTTTCTACCCGTCCGCTGTCAGCATAGACCGAACCATCATTCAATTGCAATCGGACTGCTGGCATATTTTTCAATGCTTCTTTCTTCGAACCATACCGACGAGTCAGCGCCAACAGTTGGTTCTCTGTCATCGAAAAATAGACATACATATCGCTGTTGTCACTCACTGTAGTCAATGGCTGCATCATTCCCGCCGGACTGACTAATGTTCCTACCCTATAGGGCAACATGCCCACTACACCATCTGCAGGACTCTTCACTTCCGTATAAGACAGACTGTTACGTGCATTTATTTCTTGCGCTTCAGCTTGTGCCATTTGAGCCTTGGCTGTGAGATAAGCATTTTCTGTCGTCTGCAACTGGTGTCCCGAGATTACCTTCTTGGCATAGAGTTCCTTGGCACTTTCGTAATTCAATTGGGCTGTAGCCACACCAGCTTTGGCTGCCTGTACATTGGCAACAGCCGTATTCAATGCTGCACGAAAAGGCACTTGATCGATAACAAACAACACTTGTCCCTTGCTGACTTCATCGCCTTCAGACACACACAAACGGGTCAGCGTACCGGATACCTGCGGATAGATGTCAATATCCTGCCGTCCACGGATGGTAGCCGAATAAGTGGAAGTCAATACTTTGTCCACTGCAGTCACGGCCAACACCTTGTATTCCGCAGCAGGTTGGGCGGTCGGGGATTCCTGACAGGCCGCAAACAACATCGTGCCACCGACGTACAGAGCCAGTGGCATCCAGTTTTTCTTCATTCTGTTCATTGGATTTAACTCATTTAAAATTCGGGCGCAAAGGTACGGTGATTTTCGCGGAAAAGAGGAAAACATATTTAGCCAAAATTGGCCAAAAAAGGAACAAACAAACTGACATTTCTGAAAGAAAGACTAAATTTGCAGTCAAAACAAGAAATAGCAAAAAAAGCCAATGAACAACAAAAAGAAACTACAAGCCCGTCTTTCCCCTTACAGAACAGGACAGGATGGGAGTATGGAGCCGGACTCTTTCCTCGTTCGAACTGATGACTGCCACTTGATACTCAACCAATTTTCCAAATTGGAAGATGCTTGCATTTTCCTCTGCAGACAAGGTGATGCCAATGTGGAAATCGATTCAGAAATCTATTCTCTACATACCGGCACCCATATGGTACTTCTTCCAGGAACCATTATCGGCAATGCACAAACCAGCCTCAATTTCACAGCAACCTATGTCCTATTCTCCAAACACCTCTTCCACGACGTAACAGCCAGACTGGATCCCTCTTTCTTCCGTTTTCTGAAAGACACTCCCGTTGTGAATCTGCCTGAAGAGAGAAACCATAGTATCACGCGCATGATGGCAGTGATGGAAGAACTTTATCAGGATTGCGACAACTGCTTCCGCCAACAAATACTACAAAACCAGATCCAAAGTTTTCTGCTTGACATCTACGACAAGACGCACCGGTTATTCCTTGAAAAATACCCCGAAGGGATAAATCGCCAAGAAGAACTGTTCAAACGATTCGTCCAACTCGTGCACGACCATTGCACCAAACACCGCGAAGTTGCTTTTTATGCCGACAAACTGTGCATCAGTCCGCGTTATCTTTCTACCATTGTACGGAATGTGACGGAAAACACAGCCAAAAGTATCATTGACAGACACGTACTGCTGGAAAGCAAAGCTATGCTGAAATCTACCTCTCTCAGCATACAGGAGATAGCAGACCGTCTGCATTTCCCCGACCAGTCTTTCTTCGGCCGGTATTTCAAGAAACATACCGGCAGTTCTCCCCTGCACTACCGAAACGAGGAGTAATGTCAACAAGGAATTTTCTGCTATCTTGAGAAAGATGTTTTTACATCAGACAACAGTTTCTGCAACTCGGAAATTTCACAAAACAGTGTTTGCATTTGTGAGAAACAATGAAGCAAACTTACAGTCTTTTTTCCAATTCGCGCAAAGTGCGCCCTTCATATTCACAGATGGCCTTTTTGTAGTCATCAGGAATCTGCATGGGGGTCTGTGCGGCCAAATCAAACACGACCATCACCGTGCGGCATTCGCACTTCACTTCACCGGTCGATGGCTTCACTGCCCGCTGCAACAGGGTGAAACTCTTGTTGCCGAGTTCGACTGTCGTAGTCTCGATGTTAACCTCCTCCATGAAAAAGATGGGCTTCATAAAATTGGCATTGATGTTGGCTACCACTATTCCCACTTCGTTCCACTTCATACGCCCCGAAAGAGCCTCCTTCACGTAAGTGGTCTTGGCCAAATCGTAGAGCGAGAAATAGACCGAATTGTTCACGTGTCCGAACTGATCGACATCACTGAATCTGATTTGTGCAGGCATCGTATGCCTGAATGTTGCTTCTTGTACCATGGTTCTTGTATGTAGTTTTCTTTCTGTTCATTACAGGCCGAAAGCCTCACGCACTTTTTCTACATAGTCGAGCTTTTCCCATGTGAAGAGTTCTACTTCGATATCCTTGTTGCCTTCGTAGCGGCTACGGAATTGCTTGGTGACAACTTCCGGTTGGCGTCCCATGTGACCGTAAGCGGCTGTTTCCTGATAGATAGGATTGCGCAGTTTCAGACGGTCTTCGATGGCGCGTGGACGCATGTCAAACAGTTCATCCACCCGGCGTGCAATCTCTCCGTCGGTCATAGGCACACGGCTACGTCCGTAGGTATTCACATAGATGTTGATGGGACGTGCCACACCGATGGCGTATGATACCTGTACCAGCACTTCATCGCTCACGCCGGCGGCTACCAGATTCTTGGCTATGTGGCGGGCGGCATAGGCAGCACTTCTATCTACCTTCGAGGGGTCTTTCCCCGAGAAGGCACCACCTCCGTGAGCACCTTTTCCACCGTAGGTATCCACGATAATCTTGCGTCCGGTCAATCCCGTGTCGCCATGAGGACCTCCGATGACGAACTTTCCGGTGGGGTTCACATGATAGGTGATATCATCGTTGAACAGAGCCAACACCTTTTCGGCATGAATAGAGGCTATGACGCGTGGCATCAGGATGTTGATGACATCCTCTCGGATCACAGCCAGCATCTCTTCGTCGGCCTTCAGCTGTGCCTCTCCGGTATCGTCTGTTGGTTGGATGAAGTCGTCGTGTTGGGTTGATACCACGATGGTGTCTATGCGTACGGGGCGGTTGTCATCGTCGTATTCGATGGTCACCTGGCTCTTGGCATCGGGACGCAGGTAGGTCATCACCTCACCCTCTTTGCGGATATCGGCCAATACTTGCAGGATGCGGTGCGAAAGGTCGAGCGACAGGGGCATATAATTTTCCGTCTCATTGGTGGCATAGCCGAACATCATACCTTGGTCACCGGCACCTTGTTCCATCGGGTCCTGACGCTCCACACCGCGATTGATGTCGGGACTTTGTTCGTGGATGGCATTGAGCACACCGCATGAATTGCTCTCGAACATATATTCCCCCTTTGTGTAACCAATCTTTTTGATTACCTCGCGGGCGATGAGTTGCAGATCCACGTAGGCTTTGGTTTTCACTTCACCGGCTATCACCACCTGTCCGGTAGTCACCAGTGTCTCACAAGCCACTTTCGACTGGGAGTCGTAAGCCAGCAGTTTGTCCAATACAGCGTCCGATATTTGGTCGGCCACTTTGTCGGGGTGTCCTTCAGACACCGATT
>CAZTPB010000077.1:0-9135 GCA_964614555.1 uncultured Bacteroides sp. | reverse complement strand
TTGATACGACACAAAGCGTTGAAAGAATACTATTCTTCCTCGCAACAGATTAGCATTCTTTCATCGAAAGAATGCTAATCTGTTGAAAGGGGCGGAAGATTTAAATATTCAAGCGATAAGATTTAAATATTCGGAGCCAAACATCCTAATCTTGAAGGAACAGAAAAGGCATCCGATTGGAATAAGTGTTATGACTGGGCTTCGCAGCTATGGCTGTTGGCGTTTCTAACAGAAGAAAAATAGAGGGATACTAAAAGAATCGCCGGGCGGCCATATCTGTGTGGCCATCCGGCGATTCTTTATGCCTTAGATGATTGGTTGTGTCATCCGCAACGGCTGCTGCCGCAGTGCTTGCAGATGAGGCAGCCTTCCTGATAGACCAGGGTCTCGTGTCCGCAGTTGGGGCACTTCTGTCCCTTGGCTTCGGTGCCGTCTGTCACATATTTCTTCAAGGCACGCTCCACACCGTTTTTCCAGGTGTTGATGCTTTCGCTGTCGAGTTGGAGCGAACCTACCAGTTTGATGACTTGCTCGATGGGCATACGGTAGCGCAACACGCCGCTGATGAGTTTGGCATAGTTCCAATACTCTTTGTTGAACTTCTCGCTGAGGCCCTCTACCGTGGTCTTGTAGCCGCGCTTGTTCTCAAACTGGAAGTCGTAACGCTTGCGTCCCTCCTCGTCGGTCGTCTTGATGATGCGTCCGTGGGTCACGCTCTTGGGCAGGGCGATGCCCTCTTCATCGTCGTTGATACCGGTGAATATCTCATAAGGATAGCCGTCGAGGATGCCGACGAAGGCCACCCATTTCTCCTTGTTGTTCTGGAAACGCACCACATCGCACTCCAACACTTGCGGACGCACCTCTGTCACTGTAGGCGGTTTGCAGGGCAGAGGTTCGTTGGCCTTCTTGTCGCCTTTGGTGGAGAGCAGCACTCCGGCACGTGAGCCGTCGCGATAGACCGTACAGCCTTTGCAGCCACTGCGCCATGCTTCGATATAGAGGCGGTTGACCAGCTCTTCGTCCACATCCGAAGGCAGGTTGATGGTGACGCTGATGCTGTGATCGACCCACTTCTGGATGGCTCCCTGCATCTTTACCTTCATCAGCCAATCTACATCGTTGCTGGTGGCTTTATAGTAAGGTGAACGGGCTACGAGGTCGTCAATCTCTTCCTGTGTATAGCGTTTGCCGGTGTCGTAGCCGTTGACCCGCATCCACTCCATGAACTTGTGGTGATAGACGATGTATTCCTCGAAGGCGTCTCCGTTCTCGTCCATAAAATCTACACGCACCTCGGGGTCGTTGGGGTTCACCTTGCGGCGGCGCTTATAGACGGGCATGAACACCGGTTCGATGCCGCTGGTGGTCTGTGTCATCAGGCTGGTGGTGCCTGTGGGGGCTATGGTGAGGCAGGCAATGTTGCGGCGGCCATACTTCTGCATCTCTTCGTAGAGTGCCGGGTCTGCCTCGCGGATGCGGGCTACGAACGGATTGTCTTTCTCGCGCTCGCTGTCATACACGGCAAATGCTCCGCGCTCTTTGGCCATCTGCACCGACGAGCGGTAGGCTTCGATGGCAATGGTGCGGTGCACCTCTACACTGAAGTCGGTAGCCTCTTGGGTGCCGTAGCGCAATCCCATGGCGGCTATCATGTCGCCTTCGGCTGTGATGCCTACTCCTGTACGGCGTCCTTGTCCGCTCTTCTTGTAGATTTTCTCCCATAGAGTCATCTCGCTGCCTTTCACTTCATTGCTTTCCGGGTCGGAGATGATTTTGTCCATGATGCCTTCAATCTTCTCCAATTCCAGGTCGATGATGTCGTCCATGATGCGCTGTGCCAGCCGGACGTGCTTCTTGAAGAGCTCGAAGTCGAAATAGGCATCTTTCGTAAAGGGATTGACTACGTAAGAATAGAGGTTGATGGCCAACAGACGGCAAGAGTCGTAGGGGCAGAGGGGAATCTCTCCGCACGGATTGGTGCTGACGGTGCGATAGCCCAAGTCGGCATAGCAGTCGGGCACACTCTCGCGGATGATGGTGTCCCAGAAGAGTACGCCGGGCTCTGCGCTTTTCCAGGCATTGTGCACAATCTTCTTCCATAGGGCGGAGGCGTCAATGTCTTTGGTCACCAATGGCTCGTCGGAGTCGATGGGATATTGCTGCCGGTAGGGTTGCTTGTCCACGGCTGCCTGCATGAAGGCATCGTCCAGCTTCACGCTGACATTGGCTCCGGTGACTTTTCCTTCTGTCATCTTTGCATCGATGAACGATTCGCTGTCGGGGTGCTTGATGCTGACACTGAGCATCAGTGCACCACGGCGTCCGTCCTGAGCCACTTCGCGTGTACTGTTTGAATAGCGTTCCATGAAAGGTACCAGGCCGGTAGAGGTCAGGGCGGAATTCTTCACAGGAGAGCCTTTCGGACGGATGTGGGAAAGGTCGTGCCCTACCCCTCCCCGACGCTTCATCAGCTGCACTTGCTCTTCGTCGATACGGATGATGGCACCGTATGAGTCGGCATTACCTTCCATTCCGATAACAAAGCAATTGGAAAGCGAAGCTATCTGATAGTCATTGCCGATACCGGTCATGGGGCTTCCCTGCGGTACGATGTAACGGAAATGATCCATCAGGTCAAAAAGTTCTTGGGCTGTCAGCGGGTTGGCATACTTCTGTTCTATACGTGCCACCTCGTTGGCAATCCGCCAGTGCATATCCTCCGGAGACTGTTCGTATATCAGTCCGAAGGAATCTTTGACCGCATACTTGTTCACCCATACGCGGGCGGCAAGTTCGTCACCATTGAAGTATTTGAGTGATGCCTCAAACGCTTCCTCATACGTGAATGTCTTTTTTTCCACAGTGTTCTATGTCTTTAATTAGATTACTCAATTCCAGTTTGTTGTAGGAAGTTTCACCGAAACGAGCCATGTTAAAGTCAATAAGCGGGTGCAAAGCTACATACGTTTTTTTAGTTTACCAAATTTTCTGCAAAGAACTTTTCAACAAAAAACAAAGTTTTCCAAAACAAAAATGATAAGTGTTGATTTTCAATTGTTTGTGGATTTTGTTTGAGTGAGAAGTTTTCCAAAACAGAAAACTTTCTTTCGCCTCGGATTTTCAAGAAGGAAACTGATGGAGTTTTTTTTGCATCAATCTTGCGCTTTTATGCCAACTTTGTCGTATATTTGCATACATATTATATAAATAAAGGTATAAAACAACAAAGAAATTCGATTATGGAGACTATCAAACAACGCCGAAGCATCCGGAAATACCAGACAAAGGATGTGCCTGCCGACTTGTTGAACGAGCTGTTGGAGACGGCTGCACGCGCCCAGACTATGGGCAACCTGCAGCTATACAGCGTCGTCGTCACTCGCGACCAGGCCATGAAGGAGCTGCTCTCTCCCTCTCACTTCAACCAGCCGATGGTGAAAGGTGCTCCGGTGGTATTGACTTTTTGTGCCGACTTCAACCGGACCACCCGGTGGTGTCTGTGCCGTAAGGCTACACCCGGATATGACAACCTGCTCTCTTTCATGAATGCGGCCAGCGATGCCCTGCTGTTTACCCAGAACTTCTGTAATCTGGCTGAAGAAAAGGGGTTGGGCATCTGTTATCTGGGTACAACCATCTACAATGCCGGAGCCATCATCAAGACGCTGCAACTGCCCAAACTCGTCATTCCTGTTGCTACCATCACTGTCGGGTGGCCTGACGAGCATCCTGCACAGAGCGACCGCCTTCCATTGGCAGCGTTTGTGCATGAGGAGACCTACAAGGACTATACCCCTGAAGATATCGACCGCCACTATATCCCCAAAGAGGAACTTGACGAGAACAGACATTTTGTAGAAATCAACCAAAAGGAGACTTTGGCACAGATTTTCACCGACATACGATACACCCGGGAAGCCAATGTCGGCATATCGGCTTCATTGCTGAAAACGTTGGAGGAACAGGGATTTATGTAAGATATTCATTTTTTTTCAGGTACGGATTAGGCATTACAGCCTTATGACATGGGTGTCAATGCCTGATCCGTGCCTGAGAAATCTATCGGTCAGCCTCTCAGTGTGGCTTCAATCTCCTGCAGCTCATTCTGGAAAGCCTTGTCCACTTCCATTTGTCCGCCGACAATCTTGCAGGCATGGAGCACCGTAGCATGGTCGCGGCGGCCTATCAGACGGCCTATCTTGGCTGACGAGGCATCGGTATGTTTCTTGGCCAGATACATGGCCACCTGACGCACTTGTACCACTTCGCGCTTGCGTGTTTTGGTAAATACCACCTGAGAGTCCATTCCATAATGTTCGCATACCTTTTCCAGAATGTCCTCTACGGAGACGGGCTTGTTCTCTACAGCCACACGCACTGCCTTGCGTACGACGAACCGGACCATATCCATATCAACCTCGCGGTTATATGCCATGGCGTGCACCAGCAGCGAATTGACAATTCCCTCCAGGTCGCGCACGCTGTCATCCACATGTTCTGCAATATAATCCACTACCTCTTCGGGGAAGTTCAAGCCGTCGCGGTGCAGTTTGTTCCGGAGGATGTTCTTGCGCAACTCCACATTGGGTTTTTCCATTTCTGCAATGAGTCCCCATTTGAATCGGGTGAGCAGGCGGTCTTCCATGCCCTGCAGATTCACGGGCGAGCGGTCGCAAGTCATTATCAACTGCTTGCCGGACTGATGCAGGTGGTTGAAGATATGGAAGAAGGTGTTCTGCGTCTTGTTCCATGTGGCGAACTCCTGAATGTCATCGATGATGAGCACATCAATGCCCTGATAGAACTTCATGAAGTCCACCACTGTATTGCTGCGCACACTGTCGGCATACTGCACATGAAAGAGGTGTGCCGACAGGTAGAGCACGCGCTTCTCGGGGTATAGTTCTTTGATGCGTGTGCCGATGGCATTCACCAGATGTGTCTTTCCTACTCCTGACGGGCCATGAATGAAAAGGGGGTTGAAAGATGTTTTTGCCGGACTTTGTGCAACAGCCTCGCCCGCAGTACGGGAGAGCTTATTGCTAAGCCCTTCGACAAAATTTTCAAAATTATACTTAGGGTTCAAGTGCGGATTCAAATCCTGCGGACGGGGCATGGGTTCGCCGAACGAGAGCGGATTCTTGTTTCCGTTCTTCACCGGCTTTTCCTTAACGGCCAACGAACCGGAGTTAGACTCCCATTGCTGTACCTCACCTTGTGGGGCAACAACGGAAGCAGGCTCCTTGTCAGCCTCCTTCACGGTCAGTACATTGTACATCAACCGGGTTCCCTCGCCGAACTCATGATAGATGACACGGCGAAGCAGGTTCAGGTAATGTTCTTCAATGTACTCATAGACAAAAGGACTGGGTACGCCTATTGTCAATGTGTTCTCCTCAAACTTTACCGGTTTGATAGATTTAAAGATCATCTTAAACGTTGCCTCTGAGATATTGTCCTTGATAATTTGCAGACAGCGCTCCCACAGCGCAACAAAATTGTTGTCCGTCATACAGCTTTATTATAGCTTTTTATTATTCAGTGAAACTTCTACGGGTGCAAAATTGAAAATATTATTTTGAAAAAACAAATCGTTTTTTTCTTGCTTTTTTTAGAAAAAGAATAAGCCTCTTAAATTCAGTCATTTAGAGAGTGTTGTTTTTTTGCCTTTTATTTAGACCATTTGCATAAATTCAATCAGCTGATTCATAGGAGGTTCACCTAAAAACAAATTTTATTGGAGAAAATAGAAGACCGTCGATGAAAAAATTCTGTAACCGCTTGTCCAAACGGATTCGGGGAGTTTTTCACCCCCCGAACATATTATCTTCCATATTTAGACAAAATCTAATTTGTGTTTTTCCGGCTCATTATTCTTTCTTTCCGAACAATGAGAAATGTACATAGCGCTTGGGATGCTCTTTCAGATCCTTCAACAACTCTGCGGCATTGGCTGTTGTAGCATTCAGGTTGGTATAGATTGAGGGGTCGTTGAGCAACAATCCCAGTGTGTTGTCCTTGCTCTGCAGTTTCTCTGTGAACATCTTCACGTCGTCCAGTGTGGCATTCACTCTGTCCACAGTGGCTGCATAATCTATCCCCTTCAAATTGTTGCTGATGACAGCGAAGTTGGCTGTCACAGTATTCAGGTTGCCGGTAATGGTGGGGAGGTCTTTTTGAAGCAGTGTGTTCAGTTCGCGGGTGGTCACTTGCAGATTGGCCGTTATCTGCTCCGTATTGTGCAGTGTATTGCTCAGAGCCTGGTCGGCCAACAGGTTGTTCAGCGAACCGAGGATGGAGTCGAGCTTGGGCAACATAGTCTCCACTTTGGGTACCAGTCCTGCAGCTACGCCCATGATACCGTCGTTGACAAATCCCCGGATAGTGTCTCCCAACTGGCACATGTGCTGCGTGTCGCGGGAAAGCAGCAGATTCATCTTCACCGTACCGAGCATTTCGGTCACCAGTTCGGCCTTGCTTCCTTCGGGTATCTGCATGTCATTGTCCACCTCAATCTCTACCACCACATGCCCCGGGCGGGCATAGTTATAGGCAATGTCGCGCACGATACCTACCTGAAAGCCGGCGGCATAGACCGGGCTCGAAGGAGTCAGCCCGCAGACGTTCTCAAACTCCACGTAGTATCCTGTGCCCGGCTTGAACATATTGATACCTTTCAAAAAATTGATTCCAAAAAATAAGATGGCAATAGCCGCAATCCCGGCCAATCCGATTTTTACCTCTTTCGTTAAGAATTTCATACCTTATAGTGTCTATATTCCTTTATTTTATCTGTCTGTCTGTCTATCTGTCATTTCTTGCCTTTTCCGGCTTTGAACTCCTGAATAGCCTCTTGTACGTTCATCTTCTTGTCGCCCTTGAAGGCTATGATGAAGGCATCCTTGAACTTGTCATCGATTTTGCGCTTCATGCGCACCGCTTCGTTGTAGTCCGTTGTGGAGCCGTAGGTATATTTATATACTCCGTTTTCCTTATAGTAGGCAGCCTTTACCCCCTTCAGCTTGCTGTTTCCGGTTTTCAGCAGGGTCGATGAGGTCATTATCTGTACTTTGAACACCGGCTTCGCCTGCTTTTCCTTCGTCGGTGTCTCCGGCTTTTCTTCAGGTTGTTGTCCGGCAGAAGGATGCTCTGTTGCCTCTTCCCTCTTCGCTTCGGGCTGCTGTCCGGCAGCTGCACCTCCACTTCCACTTCCACTTCCTTGCCGGTTCTCCTTGTATGAGCAGAAGGCGTTGTATATGCTCCGGCTCAGGGCAGCCACTCCGGCACTGCTGTTCAGGTAGTTCTCTTCGTCAGGGGTGGAGATATAGCCGAGCTCTACCAATACGCTGGGCATTGATGTGGCACGCAGCACCAGGAATCCTGCCTGATGTACTCCCTTATCCACCCTTTTGGCATGGCTTTTGAATTGTCGTTGGATCAGTTTGGCGAGCGACACACTCTGTTCCATATACTTGTCCTGCATGAATTCAAACATGATGTAGCTTTCCGATGAGTTGGGGTTGAATCCCGCATACTGCTCCTCGTAGTTCTCTTCTACCAGGATTACCGAGTTTTCACGCTTGGCTACATCCAGATTTTCGTCCGCCCGTGCCATACCCAGCGTATAGGTTTCTGCCCCCCGTGCTATTTTTCCTTTGGGCAGTGCATTGGTGTGTATGGAAATAAACAAATCAGCCTTGGCATCGTTGGCTATTTTGGCCCGTCTGTCCAATGAAAGAAAAACGTCTGTCCGGCGGGTATATATCACGCGCGTATCCTTACAGTTTGCCTCAATCAGTTTTCCCAAAGCCAGAGCCACGTTCAGGTTGATGTTCTTTTCTTTGGCTTTTTTTCCTACAGCTCCGGGGTCTTTCCCGCCATGTCCGGCATCAATGACCACAACAAAATCCTTGTCTGCAGCATGGCCTGCCAGCGAGCAGGACAGATACAGGCAAAGGCAAATCAATATATGGACGTAGTTTTTTATACGCATTCTTTTCTTTTAATGCTGCAAAAGTACTATTTTTCAGGAAAACAGAGAAATAAAACCACTGCTTTTCGTCCAAGTCACGATATATTGGACACAAAAAGAGTTGTTTTGCATACTATTGTAGCCGGATATTTGTAAATTTGCACCGCTTTTTGTGGCTAATGAATAAAATCACTCATTAAACAGTAAAATGAACAACCGCATCATACAATTCTTCAAAGACTGGACACTGCCTGTTGCCATGGCTGTGGGTGCAGCCGTCTATTTCCTGTTTGCCGGAGTCCCTCAGCTGGCTCCGGCCAAACCATACATCCACAAGTCGGTAGAGCTGCTCACCCCCATCCTCATCTTTACGATGCTGTTTCTCACCTTCTGCAAGGCCTCCCTTCACGAACTGCGTCCGCGCCGTTGGCATCTGTGGGTCATTCTTCTGCAACTCTCCTTTTGCTTGGGCATTGCCTTGCTCCTGCTCAGCCTGCCGTTTACTTATCGGGAAAAGGTGGTGGCCGAAGCTGCCATGGTGTGTCTCATCTGCCCCACAGCTACAGCAGCGGCCGTCATCACCGGCAAACTTGGCGGCAATGCTTCTACCCTGATTACTTATACCATTCTCTCCAACCTTGTTGCAGCCATCGTAGTCCCCATCCTCTTCCCGTTGGTAGAGCCGCATGAAGGACTCACTTTTCTGCCGGCCTGTTGGACCATTCTCAGCAAGGTGTTTCCGCTGCTGATATGTCCGTTTCTTGCCGCTATGGCCGTGCGTCGCTATTTTCCGCGTCTGTTAGAATGGCTTTTCCGTTGGCACGACTTGGCCTTTTACCTGTGGTCTGTAGCCCTTGCCATCGTTGTGGCACAGACCATCCGTTCCATCGTACACAGTCAGGCCGACCTCTATACCTTATTATATATAGGCGGTGCCGGGCTCTTCACTTGCTGTCTGCAATTTTTCCTTGGCAAGCAGATAGGCGGACATTATCACGACCGCATCAGTGGCGGTCAGGCTTTCGGACAGAAGAACACCATCCTTGCCATCTGGATGGCTTACACTTATCTGACACCTCTCTCCTCGCTCGGCCCCGGCTCCTACGTGCTTTGGCAGAACATCATCAACAGCTGGCAGTTGTGGAAGAAGAGGCGGAAGT
>CAZTPB010000076.1:0-9183 GCA_964614555.1 uncultured Bacteroides sp. | reverse complement strand
ATAGACCTTCTCCCAGAAACGGGGCACACTGCACATCAGCGTGGGACGCACCTCCTTGATGGTGGAGGCAATCTCGGCCGGCTTCAGGTTGAGACACACCACCACACCTTTGTAGAGGCAGTAGTAGGTCCATGCACGTTCGAACACGTGGGTCAACGGCAGGAAACTCATCGACACATCCTTGTCCGTCATCCGTGTCAGACGGATATCATGAATACGGATAATCTCTTCATACGTTGAATGGTGCAACATCACCCCCTTGGGCTCACCGGTGGTGCCACTGGTATAGAGAATGTTGGCGAGGTCGTCTGACGAGGCACTGGAGATTCGTTCCTGCAGCTCGGCTTGGTGAGGCAGTCCCTCTCCCAATTGCAGGAACTCGTCGAAATAGATGGAGGCTGTGTCGCGCTCATGCTTCTTGATTTTGGGGTCGAAGAGAATCAGCTTCTCCAACGACGGACAGATACCGAGCACACTGAAAGCGGTGTCATACTGGTACTGTTCACCCACGAAAAGGAAGCGTATTTGCGCATCGTCCACGATGTACTGCACCTGAGCGGCCGAACTGGTGGCATAAAGGGGAACCGATACGGCCCTGTTGGCCAATCCTGCCAAGTCGGCATACAGACATTCGGGCTTGTTCTGCGAGAATATACCGATATTCTCCTGCTCCTTTATCCCCATTTCCACAATGGCGTGCGAGGCCTGACGGACCACATTGCTCAATTCGCGCCATGTCACAGACACCCATTGGTTGATGTCGTAGTCTCTATACTTCAAGGCCACACGATTCTCGTACTTGTCGGCCTGCTGATGTATCATCGTACCTAAAAGAGTACTTTCCATACGCTCCAATTTTCGTTTTGTTTGCTGAATTTATTTGCAAAGATACTGTTTAATTTGCAATTAATGGCTTTATGAGGGGGTAAAAGTTTGTTCTTCGAGAGAATAATCGTGTGTATTCTTGGTCTTTTCGCCATAAAGTACTACCTTTGCTTCCAAAAATCAGAGTATTGACCTTGAACGAGAATAGCCAAAGTATATGGATATACAAGGAGAACAACAGCATTATTCCGTATCGGATGAAGAGAGGGTAACTCATCTTTGTCAGTCACAGAATTCTCATCTCTGTCCTCATTGTGGTACGGCTAATGAGGCGGATGCCCTTTTTTGTGAGGAGTGTGGCACTCCTTTGGGACATTCGCGTCTTTGTCCTTATTGCCGGCAGCCTCTTGATGTATTGGCTGACTTTTGTGAACACTGCAAAACCTATGTCAATCGCAATCGTTGTTCCTTTTGTGGTGCGGAAATAGCTGAAGAAGATGCTTATTGTCCGGAATGTGGCGGGGCACGTGAAGGCATTGTTTGTCCGGCCTGTCATACACGTAATCCGTTCAGCTACTGTCGTGTATGCGGCATACCTTTGACTGAGGAAGCGCAGAGGCAGAGTCGTATGGCACAGGAAGAACCTATGTGGATACAGATGACGGAATTGGCCTCGGACATAGAGTGCCTGATGAAAATTATTCCGGCAGATACTCCGAAACAAATAGATCGCAATCAACAGAACGAAGACCTGTGCAGGCGTGTCCGCAATCTGTTGGGATGTGAAGACCAGACATCCGGACGGCGGGATGTGACGCTCCGTTTGGGAGAGACCAGCGAAGAAATAGCAGGACGGATGATGGCAAAACGGCGTGAACTGCAACAGTTGCTGGATGCCGCTGCAGCCCTTCCTCAGGAGAATCCGGTGGTGACACGGAATTATGTGATGGCACGCAAGCCGGCTTCAAATAGGATTGGTTGGAAATGCAATTTCAAGCAGGTGGTACACAGCAGCCCTTGCGGGTGTGCTTGTCCACAACTGGGAGGCAAATGGATAGTGCTTACACCCGATACACGGGTTGAGGATGACTATTAGAGAAAGGATTGCACAATGACAATGGAGTTTCATAGAACAATGACCGATGTGACCGAGCGGCCCACAGAAGGGATGACCGAACGTCTGTCAGAAGAGAGAGCCGGAGCAGGGGAGGAGGCCCGGATAGCCTCTTTGATAAGCGAAGAGGCCAAAGCGACTTTTGTGCTCGGAGGTAAAATCTATCAAGAAATAAGAACCCTTTCGCAATCATCAGGTGAAGCGCAGGTGCTGCTTGTCAGGAATGGTGACAGGCTGGCGGTGCTCAAATTGTATTATCCTGGTTATGTGCCGGAAGAGGGGGTGTTGCAGGTTGTCTGGAATATGGATTTTGAACTCGTGGTCCGTCTTTACGACTACGGGCGTACAGTGGTGGGTGGAGTGACCCGTGAATATGAATTGATGGAATGGCTGGAAGGCATTTCGTTGGCAGACTACAGTCTGCGAGGAGATGTGGCCCAGTTCCGGCGTATAGCTCTTTCTGCTGCTGCTTCGTTGGCCTATTGCCATAACTATGGTCTGATACATAAGGATGTCAAGTTGGGCAATTTCCTTTTTAGGGATAAGGAATGTACCAATCTGGTATTGACCGATTTCGGTATTTCTACGCTTGTGGGAGAAGAAGAGACCCTCCATCGGACCACTCAGGCGCGTACTCCGCTTTATGCAGCTCCTGAAATGTATGACAATGTGATAGATGGTGAGGTGGAACTGACTCCAAAGGCGGATTATTATTCCTTGGGTATTGTACTGTTCTTTCTTTGGTTAGGGAAAAATCCGTTCAGTGGAAATGAAAGGTCTATGATGCGTCTCAAGAGTGAGGGCAAGCTGCCTAATCTTGAACTGTTGCCTGAAAATGTTCGTCGGCTGGTACGTGGACTGACGGTGGTAAATCCGGAGAAACGTTGGGGCTACGATGAGGTGGAACGCTGGTTCAAAGGGGAAGAGGTGGAAATAGACGAAAGTTCCATCTATCTGAAATACAAATCTTTCATTGTCGATTCGGAAAAAAATATATTGGCCTACAATGCACAGGAGTTGGCCGGTGCGCTTGGTACACGCAGGCATTTGGGCATCAAGTACCTTTATGGGAAGGTGATTTCGGCTTGGTTGGAGGAGTGTGGAAACCGTAAGATGGCAGTAGAGCTGGATGATATTGTTGACAAGAGGTATCCGCATGATCCGGAAGCCGGTTTCCAGGCTGCACTTTATACGCTTGACAACAAGTTGCCTTATACGGACTCGAAGGGGAATGTATGCACGAATGTGCACGAAGTGGTGATGGCGATGCTTTCCAACATGAGTGACTACAAGGTGCGCCTGCAAGACCCTCATCATCCGCTTTACATCTATTTGGAAATGACCACTGAATTGGAGGTGGGGCGGTTGAAGGAGCATTTTTCTACGGATGACCCCGACACGGCTTTCTGGCGGATGATTTTTGAAATGGATGATACGGTGCCTTTCCTGCCGGACAAGCCTTCGGGGACGATTGATGAGATAGTCAGTGCTTTTGCAGATATGCCTTGCACTGATGACCAATGGGTATCTCTCACGGATGGAAGATTGCTCTCGTGGCTCTATTATAAGTGCGATCCTTTGGTGTATGTGGAATTGAAGGAGATTTACGACCAGCATCTGCCGCATACCCGTTCGCAAGCCTATCGTGTGCTCTACAAGTTGAAACCGGGAATAGGTTTCGATTTGCATGACGCTACGACCCGTGCGCAAGTGGCGGAACTGATGGGAGAAGCCTTAGTCAAGGCACAGTTCCTTGATGAGGAGAAGTTCATCGCTCAGATGGCTGAGTTCATAGCTCCCGAAGGTCGCTTGCTCTTTTATGCGGACATTTGTGGCTGGAGGGATGTGGCAGCATTGCATCGGGTGACTTTTGACCTTCATGCCGCCCTGCATACCAATCGTTATGGGATTTATGATGTACGCACTGCAGCCTATCGTTTTTGCGCAGCGTTAGGAGCGGTGCCGGCATATTATTTGCGTTCCAATGGACAAGTTATAGGGAGTCTGGAACAATACCGGACCATGGATGTGAGATTCTTGCGTGACGAGATGACTGACGGATGCCTTAAACAGTGGCTGACGGTATTCTTCCATGAGAATCCCTTTGAGAGTTTCGAGGAAAAATACAGTTATGAGCAGGCATTGGCTGACTATTTGCAGGAAGTCGGACATGCCAATCCTGATGACATCCACTACCGGCGTTTCAGACAAGCGTGTGAAGAGGGACGGCATATGCTGGTGACTTCACGTATGAGGAGTACACATATCCATCGTCGTGAAAAGATGTTGTCAGGCTCTTTTGTCGGGTTGTCGGCATTGCTTTGTCTGTTGCTGCTTTGTTTTGGCTATTCCAATCCTGTCTTGCTTTTGGCTGAGGCTCCTTTCGTCATCGGAGTTCCTGTGGGAGGGATGCTGATGTTGGTGGCTGCCTCTTGGAGCTATTTTCATGGGAATGGCATATTGGGGACATTGCTTTATGCGCTTTTGGGAGCTGCAACCGGTGCTCTTCCCGTCTGGTTGCTTCGTCTTATTGGGGAAAGCCATCCTTACTGGTTGGTCGTATGCTCTGTCTTGATGGTGGCCGGATGTACGGGGCTTGCGTTTTGGACGGGGCAGAAAAAGTCGCTTTATCGTTATGGGGATTTGAAACCGCTGATGCAGGAAAATATCAATTCCACATTGCTTGACCCGTTGTATTTTACCTACCGCCAACGGGCTTCCCAATTCAAAGGGTCTGCCTACAAAACGTTGGAAGATGCTATGGCTGTCATGAATGCCACACGGGTAGAGTTGTTTGTACACTATCTTTTGTGGATTGCCCTTATGCTGGTGTTGACGCTGCTTTTTGTTTGTTTCCATGCAGATTTGTTTGATTTGGACGTGCCTGACACAATGCCTTTGCGGGACAAATTGAATGAATTGCTCAGGATGCTTTTTGATGATGAATCTCCTTCTTTCCCATATAATTCATAAAGAACTTGAAAATAGAATGATCGGATTATGAACTGTGCGCATTGTAAGAAAGAGAATCGAGAGATAGCCCGTTATTGCAAGTGGTGTGGGACACCCATTGTGGCGCATGCCAATCCTTTGGACAAATTGGTAGGACTGGCGGAGGTGAAGGAGCAGATGCATCATGTGGTAGAGACTTTCATGCATTTGAAGGCTACAGACGCTACGCGCGATATCAAACTCAACATCAATGCCATCATTATAGGAGAGACGGGTACCGGAAAAACTGCCATACCCTATGCTTTGCGTGATTATCTGGAGAGACAGGGTATTCTGAAGAAACCGAAACTGAAGGTGGTTGATGCCGTAGATTACGAACGTTTTGTAGAACATTGGGACGAAAATATACGCGAAGTGCAGGGGGGGATTCTCTTCTTTGACAATGTGCAGAAACTTTTGCCGGACAGCTATTCAAAGAATGTCAATCCGCTTGACAAACTTTTTATAGAGATGGATCGCTGGCACAACGACCCGATTGTCGTGTTGGCCGGGCTTCCGGGGGGATTGGAAGAGTTTCTGGAAAATAATCCTGTAGTGAAAAGCCGTTTCCGCTATTTGTTCCGTCTGCCGGTATTGACTGCGGAAGAGATTCACGAACTCTGTTTGCGTACGTTGCGCGAACGCTATGCCATTCATGGACTTTCACCGGCTGCTTCAGAAATGCTGATGCGGCAGATCAAGTATGAAATGAAGACACGTGATGACAATGCACATCATGCGCGTGCCAAGGCGGAGGATCTCTTCACGGCTTATATCAGTCACCCCCCACGGATACCGGGTGAGATACAGGAAGAGGACATCACGGGATATGTGCCCCCCGTACGTACGGTGGATGATATATTGGCAGAGCTTGATGCTTATACAGGGATGGAGAGCGTCAAGCAGGAGATAAGGGAAATGGCCGCCTACATCAGTATGTTGGTACAACGGGGAGAAAAGACATCAGCCACAGGCCGTCATTATGTTTTTACGGGTAATCCGGGGACGGGAAAAACCACGATGGCGCGTATCATGGCTGATATATTCAAGGCGCTCGATGTCGTGTCGCGTGGCCAGCTCGTAGAGGCTGACCGCAGCCGTCTGGTAGCCGGATATGCCGGGCAGACAGCCATCAAGACAAACCAATTGGTGGATTCCGCATTGGGAGGCGTGCTTTTCATCGATGAGGCATATACCCTTGTGCAGGGAGACAATGATACATTCGGCAAAGAGGCGTTGGATGCGTTGCTCAAGCGGTTGGAAGACGACCGGGGCAAGTTTGTCTGCATTGTTGCCGGATATACGCGGGAGATGCATGCTTTTATTGATGCGAATCCCGGATTGAAGTCACGGTTTACCAAGACCATTCATTTTGAAGACTATTCTCCGTCAGAACTTGCTTCTATATTTATGGGGATGGCCCGAAAGGATAAGTTTGTCCTTCCTGAAGAGACACAAAAAGCTTTGCACCATCACCTTGAGCGTGTTCATGCCATGCGCGACCGTAATTTTGGCAATGCCCGCGAGGTGAGGAAACTCTTTGAACAGGCTGTGACCAACCAGAGCAAACGCCTGGCCGGACTGATGAACAGCTCTGGATTCACCCAAGAGATGATGTACCGACTGACTACGGGCGATATTTTGGGACAAGAGGAGAAAAAGCCCAAGACGCTTGATGAGGTGATGGCAGAATTGGATGAGTTTGTCGGTATGAACTCTATCAAAGAGGCCATCAGGCGATTGGCCATGCAGGTCATTTTCATGCAACAGCGCTTGAGCTTGGGAATCGGGAAGTCCGAACCGATGGCTTTGAATATAATCCTTACAGGCAATCCGGGGACAGGAAAGACATCGGTAGCCCGCAAGATGGGTGAAGTGTTCAAGGCCATCGGTCTGCTGCCGACCGACAAGGTGGTGGAGGCCGACCGCAATCAGCTGGTAGGGAAATACATGGGCGAAACCCCTAAATTGGTGAATGCGCTGTGTGATCAGGCTATGGGGGGAGTACTCTTTATCGATGAAGCATACACCTTGTATGATGCCGATGGAAGCGGGGGAGACAAGTATGGGAAAGAGGCCGTAGAGGCTTTGATGAAACGTATGGAAGACGACCGTGGCAAGTTGGTGGTCATTGCAGCCGGGTATCGTAAGGAGATGGAGGACTTCATGCAGGTGAATCCGGGGCTTGAGAGCCGTTTTACCCATAAACTGAACATAGAGGATTATACCGTGTATGAGTTGGTTGAAATCTTCCGTGCTTTGGCCGGAAAAAAGCAGTATATCCTTTCAGAGTCGGCTGAAGCCACGTTGATGGAGCGTGTGCATGAGCTGTATGCAAACAAAAACCGTCATTTCGGGAATGCCCGGGAGATGCGCCGGCTTTTCGATGCGACCGTCCAGCAGCTCTCCATGCGGGTGGCTGCTCTTCCGCCGGAGGGGCTGACCCAGCGCGATTATCAGGTGATAGAGCCGCGGGATATTCTTGGTGGCATATCAGCCGGGTAAGAGAATCAGGATAGTAACTTTTTTAAAATGATAGAACAAGAATAGCTGTATGATTTGTCCGAAATGCAAGGTCGAGATAGACTCGGATTCTTATTATTGTGACCAGTGCGGACAGGAAATCCGATACTGTCAAAGTTGCCATCGTCCGGGAAAGGGAAACCGCTGTACGGCTTGTGGCGGGCGTATGGTGTCTGCTGCGGAGTATTTTCGCCAGCCCTCTTTTGTCCCGGTTGCAACCCCTTCTTCACCGGCTCCGGCTCCGGCAGAAACTGCGTTTGCAGCTTCTACGACCCTGAAAGCTCCCACTTCAGTCCGGCTGGTGCTGGCCAACGGTTTGCTTGGAATCTCTTTGGAGGGAGTGGATGGGGCTGTTCTTGGGCGCAGACAGGGTATCTACCAGCCGCAGTTGTCCCGTTTCCCCTATGTGTCCGGGGCGCATGCACAGCTGAAGTTTGATGCGTTGCAAAACCATTGGACGGTCACCGACATGAATTCTTCCAATGGGACCCGTTATAATGGAGAGCCTCTCTCACCGGGAGTCCCCCGAACATTGGAACAGGGAGCGACCTTGCAGTTGGCCAATGTGGTGTTTACGGTCTCTATACAATAAAGGGAGGTTCTATAAATTAGCTTGCGATGATTTGCTTCGGATTTTTGAGGATTTTCCTTCTTATCTACGAAGATGCGTAGCGGGCTACGTATCAAGAAGATAAGAAGAAAAAGACCAAAAAGACAAGCAAAGCGTCCAAGCAGAGAACCAACCCCAATAAACGAAGAAACTAATTTATAGAACCTCCCTAAACTTAATGCAGACGAACGATGTATATAGAGATTAAAGCGCAAAGCCACGTAGGACTGGTGCGTGCCATGAATGAAGATATGATTTTGGCGGACAACCGTTTTCTTCGTGACACATCTTATACAATTGCCTATACATTGCCTCCGGGGAAGCGTGCCATTTTTGCTTTGGCCGATGGCATGGGCGGACACAATGCCGGCGAAGTGGCCAGCGAGCAGGTGCTGGTTTCTTTGAGGGACTTCTACGACGGTTTGCCCGACGGGCTTTCTTCGGATGGACTTATAGCAGCTTTTGCCCGATGGAACAAAGAGATACATGCCGGGATAATGGAGATGGGGCGCGAAAACCCCGATTGTCTCGGCATGGGGACAACCTTGGTGGGATTTTGCATATATGGTGGCCGTTTCTATTGGTTCAATTGTGGAGACAGCCGCATATACCGTCTTCATGAAGAAAAATTCTGCCAGCTTTCTACCGACCATTCTTATGAACGGCTGACGGGAATGAGCGGATATTCAAACCTCATAACCAACTGTATTGGCGGTGGAGCCGAGGATACATTTTTGGATATGAATGAAATGACTTCTTTGGTCTCTTCCGGAGATTTGTTCTTGCTCTGTTCCGACGGGTTGACCGACCTTGTGCCGGATTCGTGGATTGAACGTTTCCTGAAGACAGACGCCTCTGCGTCACAACTTGTCCGGATGGCTTGCCATTCTGGCGGTCGCGACAATGTCTCGGTCTGTCTGGTGAAGATTACTCTTCCTTCCTGATGAAAAGGCGAGGCTTGAAAAACTGAGGAGGGGGTGTATGCTATGTTTATGCAAATAGACATAGCATACACCCCCTCTCTCAATGGGATATTTCTTTTACCAGATGGTCACGCGCTCGGCTTTGGGGACAAAGAGGCTGTCCTGCTCGGTGATGCCGAAGGCTTCGTACCAGGCAT
>CAZTPB010000075.1:0-9212 GCA_964614555.1 uncultured Bacteroides sp. | reverse complement strand
CGCTCCAACATTTTTTCGGTGAAGTCCATCATCCAGTTATAATCCTTGTATTGCACATACAACTCCATGCAGGTAAATTCCGGATTGTGGGTCTTGTCCATACCCTCGTTGCGGAAGTTCTTACCTATTTCATATACACCCTCGAAACCACCTACGATAAGACGCTTCAGGTAAAGTTCGGTGGCGATACGCATATAAAGGTCAATGTCCAACGAATTGTGGTGGGTGATGAACGGACGCGCGCTGGCACCACCGGCAATACTCTGCAGGATAGGAGTCTCTACTTCGGTATAGCCGGCTTCGTCCATCACGGCACGCATGGTCTTCACAATGGTCGAACGCTTCAGGAAAGTCTCCTTGATACCATCGTTCACAATGAGGTCCACGTAACGCTGGCGATAGCGCAGTTCCGGATCGTCAAACTTGTCGTAAGCCACACCGTCCTTGTACTTCACGATGGGCAGCGGCTTCAGACTCTTGGCCAATACGGTCAGTTTGTGGGCATGCACACTGATTTCGCCCGTCTGAGTACGGAACACCGTGCCCTCGATGCCGATGAAGTCGCCCAAGTCCAACAGGCGTTTGAATACCACGTTGTACATATCCTTGTTCTCCTCGGGGCAAATGTCATCGCGGGTGATATATACTTGGATGCGGCCTTTGGAGTCCTGCAATTCAACGAACGATGCCTTTCCCATCACGCGGCGGCTCATGATGCGTCCGGCAATGGATACCTGACGCGGCTCGTCTTCATCCTTGAACTCTTCGCGGATGTCGGTGGAAAAGGCATTGGTCACATATTCTGCGGCGGGATAGGGATCGATACCCATGGCACGCAGCTCGGCCAGACTGTTTCGTCTGACAATTTCTTGTTCACTCAGTTCTAAAATATTCATATCCTGTTTTTACGTATTTTCTACACGAAAGGGCATACTCCACCCTAATTGGGTGCAAAAGTAAGAAAGATTTCGTAATCCACCTAATTTTAGGGAAATTAAATGCAATTCTGCCACAGTCATGTACCGGTCAAGTAACATTAATCATAGGATAAAAGCTCAAAATTAGGTTAATTTTTGCATCCAAAAGTTGATTTAAAGAGAAGAGATAGGCCCATTCCCTGTTTTTTTGGTAATTTTGCATCCGAATTCATGAATTTTGAGCGACCCATGACACTAATGACTTCGGTTTTTCCCATCACAGACCCCACGTGGATATTCTTCCTCGTGCTCTGCATCATTCTATTCGCTCCCATTTTACTGAACAGGTTGCACATCCCTCACATCGTAGGTATGCTGTTGGCCGGTGTACTGGTGGGACCGCATGGGCTTGACCTCCTCCAACGCGACAGCAGTTTCGAGATATTCGGCAATGTAGGGTTACTCTATATCATGTTTCTGGCCGGTGTGGAAATTGACTTGGCCGACTTCAACAAACACAAGCACAAGAGTGTCGTCTTCGGACTTTTCACTTTCATCGTCCCTTTTGCCACAGGGTATCTGGCCTGCCGCCATTTACTACACATGGATTGGATGGGAGCTGTGCTGATGGCTTCAATGTTTTCATCACACACACTGGTGTCATATGCCATAGTCAGCCGCTACGGTGTGACACACAATCTGGCTGTCAACATGGCTGTGGGGGGCACCATCATCACAGACACCTTATCGCTGTTGGCCTTAGCGGTAGTTTCACGTATAGCCCACGGAAGCAACGACCTGCACTTTTGGGGCATCCTGCTGATGGGAATGATCATCTTCACAACTGCAGTCCTATTTTTCTACCCACGCGTTGCACGCTACTTTTTCCGGCATTATACCGATCAGGTGTCGCAATTCATCTTCGTATTGGCCCTACTCTTTCTGGCTGCCATCGGAGCACACATTGCCGGGTTGGAAGGTATCTTGGGAGCCTTTCTTGCGGGACTTGTACTAAACCGGCTGATACCCGCCAATTCTCCCTTGATGGGAAGGCTTGAATTTGTAGGAAACGCCCTATTCATCCCCTATTTCCTGATAGGTGTAGGTATGCTGATAGATGTCAGTGTCTTTTTCAAAGGAGCCGATGCCCTGATTGTAGCTGTACTGATGGTGACAATCGGTACATTGGGGAAATATTTGGCTGCATGGATTCCGCAAAAGCTCTTCGGTATGCGCCGTGAAGAGGGGTGGATGCTGTTCGGCCTCAGCGAAGCCCACGCAGCCGGAACATTGGCAGTAGTCATGGTGGGATACGAGCTAAAACTATTCAATGAGAACGAGCTGAACGGCACGTTGGTATTCATCCTGATGACCTGCATCATCAGCTCTCTGGCCGTGGAGAAATCATCGCGCCAACTGGTTCTGAGCGACGACCTGCACAACACTCCTACGACAGACGGCGACGATGAAAAGATACTGATCCCCATCATGGACAATCACAATGTGGAAGGGTTGGTACAAGCGGCGCTGATGATGCGCAACCCGAAGCTGAACCGAGGCCTCATCGGCCTCAATGTGGTCTATGACAACCGCAGCAACAAGGAATTTGAGGAGGGACGGAAAAGCCTCAGGCATGCCGAAAAGATTGCTGCATCGGCCAATGTGCCGATGCAGACCCAAAGCAGGTTGGCCACCAACCTGTCCAACGGGATAGTCCATGCCCTGCGTGAAAATGATGCTTCTGAAATAATCTTGGGCTTACACCACAAGGAAAATAGCAGCGACTCCTTTTTTGGAGCCCTGACATTAGGGCTGCTGGTCGGTATGTCGCGCCAAATTATCCTGGTACGCAGCACAATGCCACTGAACACACTGCGAAGAATACACGTCGTCGTACCAGCCAAAGCCGAATTCGAAGCCGGATTCTACCGTTGGCTTGACCGCCTTGCACGCATGGCTGGTATATTGGGATGCCGAATCATCTTCTATGCACATGCACGCACTTGGAGCATCGTGTCACGCTATCTGACTGAATATTACCCCAACCTGCGCATCAACAACGAACAGGCACAAGGGAACTACGATTTGTCCAAGATAGCCAACCAAGTCAATGACGACCATCTGCTGATTATTGTCTGTGCACGGAAAGACAGCATATCCTACCGACCCTCATTTGAGCACATACCGGAACAGCTTGAACGCCATTTCCCTTCGGTAAGCCTGATGATGATTTTCCCCGACCAATATGCCGAAGACAAACAGGCTCCCAGTCTGTTTGAAGCACGCACCACCTCTATGCACGAAGGATATGAGCCACAACGTGGATGGCTATCCGGACTGCTTACCTGTTACCAACAATTCCGCAACAAAAAAGAGAAAAACAAAAGATGAACACAATACCCGAATGGCAACAACGCACACACCTCCTTTTAGGCTGTGAGGGAATAAGATGCCTACAAAATGCCCATATACTGGTAGCCGGTACCGGAGGGGTGGGAGCATACGCAGCCGAAATGCTCTGTCGGGCAGGGATTGGAAAGCTGACACTGATTGATGCCGACACGGTACAACCATCCAACATCAACCGGCAACTGCCCGCCCTGCATTCCACCATCGGAAAAGTAAAGGCTGAATTGCTGGCCGAACGGTTCAAAGACATCAATCCGGAATTGACGACAAATGTCATGACTGTTTTTCTGGACGAATCAAACATCCCTACCCTCTTGGAAAAACTGCATCCTGACTTTATCGTGGATGCCATAGACACCATCAGCCCCAAGTGCCACCTGATAGCCGAAGCATGGAAACAACGGATAAAAATCATCTCAAGCATGGGAGCAGGAGCCAAAAGTGACATCAGCAAAGTACAATTGGCCGATTTATGGGAGACTTATCACTGCGGACTTAGCAAGGCCGTGCGCAACGGCCTGAAGAGAATGGGGGCAAAACGGAACCTGCCTGTAGTATTCAGCAGCGAACAGGCCGACCCAAAAGCCATCCTTACAGTGGAAAACGAACGCAACAAGAAATCCACTACAGGCACTATCAGCTATATGCCCGCTGTCTTCGGATGCCATCTGGCAGCCTATGTCATCAGAGAATTGACGAAGGATTAAGTAACACTGCAAAATGAACGTATGATTACACTGAAAGGAATAACCAAGAGTTTCGGACAACTGAAAGTATTAAAAGGTATAGACCTCGAAATCAACAAAGGTGAGGTGGTAAGCATCGTCGGACCCAGCGGTGCGGGAAAGACCACCCTACTCCAAATAATGGGGACATTAGACCGTCCGGACAGCGGCTCATTACTTATTGACGGTGTAGAGACCTCCCGACTGAACGAGCAGAAGCTGTCCGCCTTCCGAAACAGCCACATAGGCTTTGTCTTCCAGTTTCACCAACTGCTGCCGGAGTTTACCGCTGTAGAGAATGTCATGCTCCCAGCTTTTATAGCCGGCACAGCTCCCAAAGAGGCCAAAAGGCAGGCTATGGAAATTCTGGAGTTGCTCGGCCTGTCCAATCGGGCTACCCACAAGCCCAACGAACTTTCCGGAGGCGAAAAGCAACGGGTAGCAGTGGCACGTGCATTGATTAACCGCCCTTCAGTCATCTTGGCAGACGAACCTTCGGGAAGTCTCGACACCCACAACAAAGAGGAACTTCACCGTCTTTTCTTTGACCTGCGCGACCATTTACAACAAACTTTCGTCATAGTAACCCACGACGAAAGTTTGGCTTCACTTACTGACCGCACGATACACATCATAGACGGTATTATCCGTTGAGCGGATAACGGCTTACCGCTTGTCGGGTACTCCCAATGCTTCCCAACGAGGCTGGTCGAAATGCTTTTTCACAATCAGTTTCAATGACTGGATCTGTTCACGAAGTCCGTTCAGTTTCTGATTGGCTGCTGATGCCTTCGCACTCACTTCTGCCCGCAGGGCGTCCAGTTCATTGTCTGCCTGTTCGGTCTCCGCGGCATCGCGTTCCAATGCATCCAATGCTTCTGAAGTTACACCATACGTTTTCACCAGTTCCAAGTTCTCACGAAGTCCTTTTGCCAACACACGGGCTTTTTCTACTTGAATCGAATAAGTTTTTGACATAATTTTCTCTACTTTTTTAATTCATTAATAAACTCTTTGCAGGAGTAAAGATAGCAAAAAAAATGGAAACAGCAAAAGAAAAGAGACCCACAATGGGCTAATCTAAAATCCATAAAACAAAGGGATACAAGGCTTTATAAAATAGTTAAAATTGCATAACAATCGTATTCTTCCTATTTCATACCCATCGATTTTGCAGGATTTTCCTTCATAGGACATCCGTGAAAGGGACAACTTACGATTTGTATCATTATTTCATCTGTCCAAACTGAATAACGCTCCAATCCGTTAAATTGCTTGAAGAAATACTCTTTTCTTAAAAGGTTTTATGTATCTTTGTCACCGTATTACGTCCATATACAATGACAAACAAAAGAAAGAGAAAGCCCTGGTGGCAAAACATAAAATTCAAATACCGACTGACTATCGTCAACGAAAACACGTTGGAAGAGGTGCTTACATTGTATGTATCAAAACTCAACGGGCTTTCTGTCCTATTCTCCACACTCACCATCCTATTCCTGCTGACGGCCTTACTGATGGTCTATACTCCATTGAGGAACTATCTGCCCGGATATATGAGCAACCAATTGCGGTCAACCATTGTCGATAATACGCTGCAAGCCGACTCATTGGACGAAGTACTCCACAGACACCATCTTTATATACAAAACATACAGGACATTCTGGCCGGAAAAGTCAGTAGCGATTCCGTACAATCCATCGATTCCCTGACAGCCATACGCACAGACGAACTGATGGCAGCCACCAAACGTGAAGAGGCCTTCCGCCAACAATATGAAGAGGACGAACGGTACAACCTGATGGCATCCAATAATAATGATCAAAAAGCAGTCGGACTGAATTTCTACCGGCCGACACGGGGAATCCTCTCTTCCTCATTCGATTCAGACCTACGACATTTTGGAGTGGATATTGCAGCCAACCCCAATGAAAGTGTATTGGCTACATTAGAAGGCACTGTCATTTGGAGTTCCTATACCACCCAGACCGGCTACGTCATCGCACTGCAACACAACAAGGGACTAATCTCCATCTACAAGCATTGTGGCTCATTGCTGAAAAAAGAGGGAGATCGGGTCAAGGCAGGCGAAGCCATCGCATTGGTAGGAAACACAGGAACGAGAACCACCGGTCCGCACCTCCACTTCGAGCTGTGGAGCAAAGGGACTGCACTGAACCCGGAAAGGTATATTGTGTTTTGAGTGATGCATGAAGTTTAAACAAGAAAGACTAAAAAACACAGGAATCATGTGTGAATCAGGCGAAAAGAGAAATTCCACATTCCTGAGTTTAAGATAAAGAAAGAAAATGGAACTGAAAAAGAAAAAGATAGTCATATTAGGCTCCACCGGCTCCATCGGTACACAGGCCCTGGAGGTCATAGCCGAACATCCTGACCGATATGAAGCCTATGCACTGACTGCCAACAATCGGGTAGATTTGCTTATCAGACAGGCCCGGCAATTCATGCCCGATGCCGTGGTAATAGCCAACGAAGCGAAATATGAAGAATTGAAGCAGGCATTGGCCGACCTGCCAATTAAGGTGTATGCTGGCGCCGATGCCTTATGCGAGGTGGCAGAGGCTGCTCCTGTAGATATGGTGCTGACTGCCATGGTCGGCTATGCAGGATTGCGCCCGACCATGCGTGCCATACAGGCAGAAAAGCCTATTGCACTGGCCAACAAAGAGACCCTGGTAGTAGCAGGCGAACTGATAACGGCACTGGCCATGAAAAAGCGTGTACCCATCCTGCCTGTAGATTCTGAACATTCGGCCATCTTCCAATGTCTGACCGGAGAGTTGGACAACCCTATCGAAAAAATCCTGCTCACCGCATCCGGCGGTCCTTTCCTGAACTGCACCATGGAAGAACTGGCCCATGTGACCAAAACTGAGGCTCTGAAACATCCCAATTGGGAAATGGGAGCAAAGATTACCATCGACTCAGCCTCCATGATGAACAAGGGTTTTGAAGTCATTGAGGCCAAATGGCTCTTCGGAGTAACTCCCGAACAGATAGAAGTGGTGGTGCATCCTCAATCCATCATCCATTCAATGGTACAGTTTGAAGACGGAGCCGTCAAGGCCCAATTGGGTATGCCCGATATGCGCCTGCCCATCCAATACGCCTTCTCCTACCCTGCCCGCCTGAAAGCGTCGTTTGACAGGTTAGACTTCACCCGATACAGCCACCTGACTTTTGAACGGCCTGACACCGAGCGCTTCCGTAACTTGGCCCTGGCCTACGAAGCACTGCACCGGGGCGGCAACATGGCTTGCATCCTTAATGCAGCCAATGAGGTGGTCAATGCAGCCTTCCTGCAAGACCGCATCTCTTTCTTGGGCATGAGCAAAGTCATCGAACAGACCATGCAACAAGCACAGTTCATCGCATCGCCCACCTACGAAGACTATGTGGCGACCGATGCTGAAGCACGATGCATTGCAACGGAACAGATAAAATAAACAAATTAATTCAATAACATAGTGGAAATATATTTAATCAAAGGTCTGCAGCTGGTCATGGCATTGGCCCTGCTTATCATCATTCATGAGGGAGGACACTTCCTCTTTGCCAAATTGTTCAAAGTTCGCGTTACCAAGTTTTACCTGTTTTTTGACCCGTGGTTCTCACTCTTCAAGTGGAAGCCCAAGAACAGTGAGACAGAATACGGCATCGGATGGCTCCCCCTCGGTGGCTACGTACAGATAGCCGGCATGGTGGACGAGTCGCAGGATGCCAAGTCGCTCGACCATCCTGTAGAGCCGTGGGAATTCCGCGCCAAGCCAGCCTGGCAACGCCTGCTCATCATGGTGGGCGGTGTAGTGATGAACTTCCTGTTGGCTCTCTTCATCTACTCCATGATTATGTACAATTGGGGTGACAGCTATGTTTCCGTACCTGACCTGAAGAACGGTATGAAGTTCAATGAACAGGCACAAGCCATGGGCTTCCGCGACGGAGACATCCTGTTGCGTACCGATGCTATCACCTTCGACAAATACGACAGCGATATGCTTCGAGCCATTGCCGACGCACAAACTGTAACCGTACTTCGCAATGGAATAGAAACCGACATTGCTATTCCCGAAGAGTTCGGCCTGCTTGATATGGGAAAGGAGGGTGCACCGTTCATCTCCATCATGATTCCCGCCGAAATTGACTCCGTATTGCCCGAGACTCCGGCTGCCATCGCAGGTCTGCAGAGTGGCGACAGATTCATCGCCTTCAACGGCAGACCGGTCAACTCTTATCAGGATTTCGCCGGATATGTCGCCGCACTCAAAGCCAAGTCAGACTCCATTACAGCACAAGAGAAGGTGGATGCTCTGCGCAATATCTCACTTGTAGTCGAACGGGCAGGAAAACAAGACACCCTCACCGCCCAGTTAGACAAAGAGTTCAAGTTGGGCTTCTATCCCAGCCAAGGCTATGAGCCCACACACGTTTCTTACGGATTTTGGGAGTCTTTCCCCGCCGGTGCAGCCTATGGTGTAAACGTGCTCAAAGGCTATGTAGAAGACCTGAAGTATGTCTTCACCAAAGAAGGTGTCAGCAGTCTTGGCGGATTCGGCACTATCGGAAGTCTCTTCCCTGAAGTATGGGACTGGTATCTTTTCTGGAGGATGACCGCTTTCCTTAGCATCATTCTGGCATTCATGAACATTCTGCCCATCCCTGCCCTCGATGGCGGCCACGTGCTCTTCCTGCTCTACGAAATCATTGCCCGCCGCAAACCAAGCGACCGCTTCATGGAGCGTGCACAGATAACCGGCATGATTCTGCTGCTTGTCCTGATGCTGTGGGCAAACCTCAACGACATTCTCCGGAATTTCTTCTGATGCCGAAAGTGTAAAGACTTTCAGAGGACTTCCAATAAAAACGCCTTTTTTTATGCAGCCAGCTGCATAGCCAGTCGCAGCGGGCTGGGATTGCAATTGCAGCTGGCTGCGACCGGCTACGCAGCCCGCTGCATTTTTTTCTCTCATCCACTCATACTGTATGTTAACGATTTCCGTTGACTACTTTCTATCTTATTTGTATCCTGGGTTGACTGAGTTAAACATTATTTTTAGTTATCGTTGACTTGTTTTTAAGGAAGGTTCTATAAATTAGCTTGCGAGGATTTGCTTCGGATTTTTGAGGATTTTCCTT
>CAZTPB010000074.1:0-9259 GCA_964614555.1 uncultured Bacteroides sp. | reverse complement strand
TAGCCCCAAATGGGAGAAATGGCGGGAGATGCGAAATGAAAAAGCAGGGGGTGCGCAGTCCGATAGCCATCGGACCGGAGGAGAATAGCTATCGGACTCCGGACGGATGGCTATCCGCAGATGACTCCGATGGCTATTTGTCAGCGGACGAATAGCCATTCTTCTTCGGGAAGATAGGGATTTGCCCGTTTTTTTGTCTCAATCCGGGCGTGCAGATGGTGTGATTTGCCCGAAAAAGAACAGCAGAAAACCCGCCTGTTTTTGCATAAACTTGCAAAAACGGGTGGATTCTCTGTATAAATGCGCTGTTTTATGCCTTTGGAACCAATGAGCAGAATTGACAGAATGTAAGCGGAATCTACTCTCCGACTTGCAGAATGCTGCCTGCGGTGTGCGCATTGAACTCAGGGGCATAAGCACACTGGATAGTGGCCGGGCCGGCCTGATAGCGTCCGGTCCGGTCGATGCGCAGGCGGCAATCGATGGTGTGTGTGCCTTTGGGCAGGCGGTCGAAGAAGTAGTGTGTGGAGGCATCCTTTACAGAAAGGTAATAGCCCAATCCCTGATGGAAGCGGTAGCCTGAGGCAGTGCTTTCCGGTTCGGTACAGGCGGCCCGGCTCTCTTTCAACTGCACGAACTCCATGTCGCGGTCGGCCTTGATGGTGAGGCGCGAGATGATGAGGTCTCCCTTGTGCAGGAGGGTCTCTTCGGTGACAGGCTCCCACACGGGTGCTCCCCCTTGGAGACGCTCTACCAGCAGTTGGCGTCCGATGCTGAGTGGCTGCAGGTAGAGTGCGGCAGAGTCCGTGGTGAGGCGCGGGGCAGAGGCTGTGAGGTGCTCCATTGCCTCCAGATATTGGGCATAGACCGCTCCCCAAGCCAAATGTCCGCCGCTTTTTTGTACGGTGATGGTGTGGGGCAGCCTGTCGGCAAGGTCATCGCCGGTGTAGGTGCGCTTCAGATAGTCCGTGCCGGCTATGGGGGCATTCTCCTGACGGACGGGCCGGTCGTCGAGTAGCAGAGTCACCGGTTGTCCGTCGGCCAGCAGGTCGGCACCGCGCACCAGCAGGGCATAGATGGCATCAGCCGTGTGTGTGGGTGTGCCCCATTGGCGGGTCTGCTTGCTGGTGAGCAGCCATTGCTTCATCTCCTCGATGGCGGCAGTCTCTTCCGGCATCAGTCGGGCGATGGCCTCGATGGCCGCCACTTGGGTGGCTATGTCGTGGTTGCGCCAACTGTAAGAGGGGTGGGTCTTGTCGAAAAAGCGCCCTTGTTGTGGATGACGGACCATGTGCTCCTGGAGTGACCGGAGGTAGTCCATGGCTTTCGCCGTCTCTCCGTGTGCATGGAGGACGACGGCGGCACAAGCCTTGCCGTAATGGGTAAAGAGGGCTGGCGTTGCCGGCAGCCGCCCTATCATGTATCGGGCGATGGAGTCTTGTAGAGCCGATGACTCTTCTCCCACAGTGCGTGCATAGAGGTAGTGCAGCGCAGCCTCCGAAGGGAGGGCGGGCTGTCCGCCTGTCTGCCTTTGCTCCTTTTGCATCCGGTCGTACTCTTCCCGCAGGCACTGGTCGAGATAGCGTTCGGCCTGTCGTTTCATGGCGGCCATTTCACCGTCTGGGCTTTGGCCGGTGAGCAGGGTGGCGCGGTGCATCAGTTCGATGATGGCAGTAGTCATGGTGCGGCTGGCAGGCATCCCTTTGTGCCAGCTCCATCCGCCCGAAGGGAGTTGCAGGTCGCGCAACTTGTCGGTGCAGAGAGTGTTGAACTGTTCTGCAGCCCGGCTGTCGAAGAGCAGGGTCAGGCGGCGGTGCTGCTCCTTTTCGTCGGCAGCTTCGGCTATCCAAGGTGTCTCTTCTAATATCAGGTTTTTCAGTTCCTGATTCTTTTCCAATTGGCTCCAAATTGCTTCACTGTCGGCATTGGCAGACTGCCATTGGTTGAAGACGGCCTTGATGCGTGGCGATGTGTCGGCGATGTGTGTTGCAATGCGGCGTGCATACCAGGCAATGGCCCAAGCGTAGGCATCGTCGTCGGTGGGAGAGGCCACGGCAGGCAGAGCTTGCAAAGCCGTCCAGGCAGGATTGCCGGTGAACTCCACCGTCAGCCGGTGGCCGGTGGCTGTCCGGCTGTGGTTGTTGAAGAGGTGTGTGAGCGATTGGGTCAGTGTGTCGGCTCCCGTCAGTGTCAGCGGCAGACTCTCTGTCACCCACTCCTTATCGGTGAGGATGGGCAGGTAGTGTTGCTCGCCGTCGCTGTATCCGTCGGCTTCGGCTACGATGCGGCAAACGGGTAGGGGAGTGCTGATGCCCGCTGCCCGGAAGCGGAATGTGAGCACTTCCGTAGCATCGGCTTCCACCCGGAACTTCTCCTTGCGGACCAGCAGTGTGCGCCCGGTGGCGGGGTCGGCCAGCTCTAAGCGGGCATTTCCTTTGATGCGTCGGGCGGAGAGGTTGCTCACGGTGGCTTGCACCGCCACCTCGTCGCCTGTGCGGACAAAGCGTGGCAGGTTGGGCTGCACCATGAACTGCTTTTGTGCCGTAGCATAGTCTTCCAGTGTGCCGTAGTCCATCTCCTGTGTGTGGGCGAATGCTTTGAAATGCCAGCGGGTGAGGCTTTCTGGCAGGGTGAAGACCATCTTCACCTGTCCGGTGGAGTCGGTGCGCAGATGGGGCTGGAAGAAGGCCGTCTCGCTGAAGTCGGTGCGGAGCGATACGGTCGGTTCATCAGCAGCACCGTTGTCGGCCATGCTCTCCTCCATGACAATTCCTGCTCCCGTCACTTGGGCCTTCAGGCTTCTTGCCTTGACGGGACTGGCTGCCGACATGAAGATTTCCTCCTCTCCGGCAGCATCCTCAGTCACGAAGCTGATTCCTGTATTCCCGACGGTATGGCGGAGGTCACGGAGAGCGGTGTGTCTGCTTCCTATTCGGGTGTAGATGGCATCGAAGTCGGCATACCTCCATTGCATCGGGATTTTCTTTTGAATGAATTCGAAGGGAATGTGCAGCCGGGTATAGCTGTCTGGAGTGATGGTGCTCCAGCTCCAAGGCATATAGCTTGTCCGGTTGAATGGCAGGTGAAAATCTCCGCCGGCGGCATTTCCCTGCAAGGCATCCAGCGAGGCGTCATACATCCGTGCCATGACTTCAGCGGCCGCCGGTTGTCCGTCGGGGTGGCTTACGGTGAGTGTCCACTCCTCCTGACTGCCGGGGGTGAGCTTGTCGCGGAAGGTGGCCCACTTCAGCTTCAGCTGTTTGTCCGGCTCCTTACGGCGGATGATGCTGCTGTAGCTGTAGCTCTTGCCCTCTTTGATGAAGGACAGGCTGACAGAAATGCCCAAGCCGTAGTGGGGCAGATAGTCGAAGGTGAAGTGCTGTACAGTGTCGGAAAGGAGAAAACGGCGGCTTTCGATGCGCTGCTGCTTTGTGAAAATGTCCATCATGACATAGACATCGCGTTTCGCCGTGCCGAACTGCAGGCGGGCGGGCGAGCCGGGAGCAAACTCGTCGGCTGTCCAGTGCCACCATTCGCTGACTCCGGCAGGCACTTTGGTCTCATTGTGGCCGTAGAGCGTGAAAGTGGTTTCATAGCTTACGCTGTCTGTGCTGCCGGGTAGTGCTGTGGCGGCTTTGAGCCGGTAGTTTCCAGAAGGTTGTGTGTCCCATGCTTCCGTCGGCAGGGGAGTGTTGGAGGCCGCTTTTCCTTGGCAGACGAGGCCGCCGTCTCCCCAGTTGCGGTAGAGTTGCCAATCGACTTGCGCCTGCATGGGGACGCCAGCCAGGTTGCAGACCTTGAAGGTGATGGAGTCGCCCGCTTTCCGTTGCCGTTTGCCGGACAAGGGGAGTGGGGAAGAGAGGTCTAATGTCAGTGGGCAGCTGCTCAGCGACAGCGAGGCGGTGGCTTCGTGGCTTTCGCCGGCCTGTGAGGTGACGGTGGCGTTCACATTGTATGATGCTCTCCACCAGATCCATGCAGACGGGTCTTTTTCATGCAGCAGCGGCACACGGATGGTGAAGCGGCCGGCCTCGTCCGTCACCGTCTCTCCGCTTCCGGTGTGCCAGTCGTGGGCATAGCCCGTCCAGCCTCTTAAGCAGTGTGCTCCGGTCTTGGTGTTCTTGTAGCTGACCTTGCCGTAAGCCACAGGCACTCCTGTGTAGGTGCGTGCCGTGCCGGTGAGTGTCACCGTGTCGCCGATGGCATAAGCATCGGAGATGGGGGCGAACTGTACTTCGAATGTGGGGCGCTTGTATTCCTGTACGTGTACGATGGCAATTTCCTCGGCCTTTCCGCATCGGGCTTTCAGGTAGCAGGCTCCGTTTATCCCGGATTCGGGCAGCGGCAGTTCGCCGGAGAAAGAGCCGTAGCTGTTGGTGCGCATTTGTATGGAGCCAGTCGGGGTTCCCTTGGGGTCGTGAAGCTCCACGGTGCAGAGGGTGTCCGTCATGGCGGAAAAATCATTCATAGGTGTCCGCCGGAAAACGATACCTTTTATATATATAGTCTGTCCTGGCCGGTAGATGGTGCGGTCGGTGATGAGATGGACATTGTCCGTGTCCTTGTCTGTACGCGCATCAGTATATCTGCTGTCCCAGAAGCTGCGGTAGCGCATAGAGCTGTCCCCTTCGGCTACCGCCTTCATCAGGAAGTTGTTCGAACCGGGCAGGCGGACGACGGCCTGTCCCTGTGCATCGGCCTCTATCCGTAGAGGGGGGGCGGCAGTCTGGCCGGAGCGGTTGTTCTCCTTCACAAAGAGGGTGGCATGAGGCACAGGGTGTCCGGTCTTGCTGTCCAGTACGATGAATTCCGTCTGTCCGTCCGGCAAAGGCAGCTTGTTCACCGTCAACGCGGTGATGTCGAAAAGAAGAACCTGCTTTGAGCACTTCCCATCGGACAAGGCCTCCATCAGCCAGATGCCCTTTTCGTGGGGAAGAGTCAGCGTGAGGGTGGTGTCCCGCAGCAGATAGCTGGTGTCCCTTGTCAGGGAGAAGCGGGTTTCGGAGTGGAAACGAGCATGCTTCAGCAGCCAGTCGCGGTCGTCCGTGTGGCGCTCTATGGAGTCTTCCGATGCCGTCATGCGGTGCAGCCACACGGTGCAGCGGTTGAGGTTCCTGTATCGGATGTCCAGTGTCATCGGTGCGCCGGGGTGGTATGAATTCATCGGGATGGTCACCGTTATTTCGGGCAACTCCAGTTCGCTTGATTTGTTTTTCAGCAGATTGGCGAGTTGGTATTTCGGATAGCGGCTGATGGCCGTCTGCAGCTCCTTCACGGCCTGCCGTCTGTCTCCTTGGTACAGCAGGTCGTTGGCCAGTGCCCAATGGATTTCGGCGCAGAGGTCATTGTCGGCAAACTCTTTCTTCAAACCTTCCAGCGCCTGCAGTTTGCGGGGGAGGTCTGTCTCTGCCTGAGGGGTGATGTTCAGACGGCTCAGCTCCATCAGCAGCCAGGCATCAGCACGGTGTGGCTGCTCCAGCACCTTCAGCATCCGGCGGAAAGTGTGCATGATGTAGGGGACACAGTCGTAGTCGGACACAGCCGGTAGTGGAACCTGACTGATGAAGTCGGCATATTCTGCAGGGATTAGCATCCAATCCGTCTGTGGGTAGAATCGTTTCAGCTCGCTTCTCAGGTTGCGCAGTCCGAAGACGGCTCTCCGCCCGATGAGGTGCATCAGGCTGTAGTTGTAGTATTCGCTCCATTTGCCGTCATTGACAAAGGCGCATACCTCGCGGGCGTCGTAGTTCTGCAACTCCTCCAGCTGACGGATAGAGGCCAGGTAGTGCTCGAAGGCCCGTTCGGCATACATCAGGCGTGTCCAGCTGTTCACCTCATCAGGGCGTGGGGCGATGATGCTGTTTGCCCATTTGCCCCGTGTCAGAGCCTGTTGGTAAATGCCGCCCAACACCGAGTGCATCACGGCCTTGTAGCCGGTGGAGAGGGACGGGGCGGCCGCCCACTCTTCCAGTTTGGGCAAATCCACATAGAAACTGTCGGCCGACAGGCCTCCCCGTTGGTACATACAGAACAGCTCTGCCCGCATCATCTGTGCGGTATCTTGTTCTTGTCGGGCTTTCCCATAGATGGCTTGGGCTTGTCGGATGGCCGATAGTGGCAGGTCTTTCTGTAGCCAGAAGTCGTATGCCTCTTTCCACATCTTCGGGTAGTCTTGTGCCCGGAGTGTGCCGGTGAGGGTGGCTGCGAGGCAGAGGATGGTGAGAAGGAACCGATGTGTCATGTCCTTTGCTTTTTTATTGTTAGAATAGGGCAAATGTAGTCAACATTTGACAAAAAGAGGCAAGGAGAGAGGCTTTTTATCATAAATTACTGAATGTTTTAACATGAAAAAAACTTTTTATATCTGTTTAAACGGAATTTTGCACTATCTTTGCCGAAAATATAGAGAACAGTATGTCGTGTATCTTACATATAGAGACTTCTACGGAGGTCTGTTCGGTGGCTGTCAGTCAGGATGGAGGGCGCATCTTCTATCAGGAAGATGCACAGGGACAGCAACATGCCGTCAAGTTAGGTGTGTTTGTCGATGAGGCGCTCTCGTTCATAGATAGCCATGCCATCCCGTTGGATGCGGTAGCCGTGAGCTGCGGCCCCGGTTCATATACCGGACTCCGCATCGGTGTCTCCATGGCCAAGGGTATCTGCTACGGACGGGACATCCCCCTGATAGGGCTGCCCACGTTGGAGGTGATGTGTGTGCCGGTGCTCTTGCGCGAAGAGTTGCCGGAAGATGCTTTGCTCTGTCCGATGATTGATGCCCGCCGGATGGAGGTCTATGCGGCGGTGTATGACCGTGCCCTCCGCACCGTGCGGCAGACGGCGGCAGACATCGTCGATGAGCACTCATACAGGGAATACCTGGAGCAGCATCCTGTCTATTTTTTTGGCAACGGAGCAACCAAGTGCAGAGAGAAAATCACCCATCCGAATGCCCATTTCCTCGAAAATGTCCGTCCGCTGGCCAAGATGATGATGCCTTTGGCCGAAAAGGCGGTAGCCGTAGGCGACTATAAGGATGTGGCCTATTTCGAACCCTTCTATCTGAAAGAATTTGTGGCTACCAAGCCGAAACCTGTCATATAGGCAATGAGTGAGTGCCCGAATCATCAATCAGCAAACGAAAATCATCAATATCATATGCAATATAATACCCAACAACGAAAGCTGCCCATGCCCGAATATGGACGAGGCGTGCAAAACATGGTAGATCATGCACTGACTATCGAAAACCGCGGAGAGCGTCAACGGTGTGCCAACACCATCATCAAGATTATGGGCAATATGTATCCGCTGTTGCGTGACATTCCCGACTTCAACCATAAGTTGTGGGATCATCTGGCCATCATGGCCGACTTCAAACTGGACATAGACTATCCGTATGAAGTGGTGAAGAAGGATAGCCTGGACTGCCGGCCTGAACGGATTCCCTATACGAACGGACGCATCCGCTACCGCCACTACGGACTGTTTCTGGAGCAACTCATCCGGAAGGCTATGGAATATCCCGAAGGGGTGGAAAAGCAGCAGCTGGTGCACCTGATAGCCGTGCAGATGCGCAAGAACTTCCTCACATGGAACAAGGACTCGGTGGAGGTGGAGAAAATCATTACCGACCTGGAGCAATACAGCAATGGAAAAATACGCTTGGAGGAAGAGGACCTGGAAATCATAGATGTGGCACCATCGGTGGCGGCAAGGCACCGTGCCATGTTTGCCCAACAGCGCAGAAGACCGGCCCGGAAAAAATAGCAGACCTGAGAGAAAAAAAGTAAAGGTAATATGGCTTCATTTGTAATAGAAGGCGGACATCGCCTGAGCGGAGAAATTCGTCCGCAAGGTGCCAAGAACGAGGTGCTGGAGATTTTGTGTGCCACACTGCTGACGGCTGATGAAGTGACCGTGAGCAATGTGCCCGACATTCTGGATGTGAACAACCTGATACAGCTCATGCGTGAGATGGGGGTGAAGGTCAGCCGCAAGGAGGCGGACACCTACACCTTCCAGGCGGACGAGGTGGACCTCAGTTATATCCAAAGTGATGAGTTCATGCAGAAGTGCAGCAGCCTGCGCGGCTCGGTGATGCTCATTGGCCCGATGGTGGCCCGCTGGGGAAAGGCACTGATTTCCAAACCCGGGGGAGACAAAATCGGACGCCGGAGGATAGACACTCATCTGCTGGGCATACAGAAGTTGGGAGCCGACTTCTTCTACAATGCCGAAAGAGGAGTGTTTGAACTTATTGCCAAAGAGGGCTTGAAGGGAACCCATATGTTGTTGGATGAGGCTTCGGTGACAGGTACGGCCAACATCGTGATGGCCGCCGTGACGGCACGGGGCACTACCACCATCTACAACGCTGCTTGCGAACCTTATGTGCAGCAGCTGTGCCGGATGCTCAACCGTATGGGGGCACGCATCAGCGGCATTGCAAGCAACCTGCTGACCATCGAAGGGGTGGAGGTGCTGCACGGATGCAGTCACACCATCCTGCCGGACATGATTGAGGTGGGCAGCTTCATCGGTATGGCTGCCATGACGGGCAGTGAACTGACCATCAAGGATGTGTCGTACGACAATTTGGGCATCATACCCGAGGCATTCCGCCGCTTGGGCATCCGCTTGGAGCAACGGGGGGACGACATCTACATCCCGGCTCAGGAACATTATGAGATAGAGTCGTTCATCGACGGATCCATCATGACCATCAGCGATGCGCCGTGGCCGGGATTGACCCCCGACTTGCTGAGTGTGCTGCTGGTGGTGGCCACACAGGCAAAGGGCAGTGTGCTGATACACCAGAAGATGTTTGAGAGCCGGCTTTTCTTTGTAGATAAACTCATCGACATGGGAGCTCAGATTATCCTTTGCGACCCGCACCGGGCTGTAGTCATCGGACACGACCGCCAGTTCACACTGCGTGGAGGCAAGATGACTTCGCCGGACATACGTGCCGGCATCGCCTTGCTGATAGCCGCCCTGAGTGCCGATGGTGTGAGCCGCATACACAATGTGGAGCAGATAGACCGTGGATACCAGAACATAGAGCAGCGGCTCAATGCTTTGGGAGCACGTATTACCCGAATGAACTGATTCAACGGCCATGATACGCAAAGAGGAGTCTTATCGCATAGGCACGTTGGGAAAGCCCCACGGCATCAAAGGGGAAATCGCATTCAACTTCACCGATGACATCTTCGACCGTACGGAGGAGTGCGACTATCTGTTGTTCATGCTGGAC